>DATKBQ010000103.1:0-12985 GCA_035546375.1 Planctomycetota bacterium
CGCGAGCTGCGCGTCGAGGATTTCCCGGACGAGGAGGGCGCCGTCCGCCTGGTCGAGGACTTCCCCATCGACATCTTCACCCGGATGGGTGGGCTCCGTTACGGCGACCTGCTCCCGCATCGGCGGCTGCATCCGGGGGACGCGCCCATCCCATTCGTCGATGCCGAGGGGTTGATCCGGCTGAAATCGGGTAGCCCTCGCCCGCAGGACAAGCTCGACGTCGAGGCGCTGCGCCGGCTGCGAGAGCGCGGGTAGCCGGCAGCCCCGCGAGGCCGGCTCAGCCGACGCCGGCCGCGCCGTCTGGCGTGCGCGCCTGAGGGCGCAGCAGCCTCCGTCGCGCGCTGCGCGGCGGGGGCGCTCCGTGCCAGTGCGGGAGCTGATCTCGCGCGATCAGCGGCGGCGGGCACTGCATCCCCTCCAGGAAGCAGGCGGCCATCTCCTCCGACTCCTCCTGGCGCATGCGGCCCGGCGCCCAGCGGTGCACGACCTTGCTGCGCAAGGCGAGCGCCTTCTTCTGCGCCGCGTGGCCGTTGGTGTCGACGTGGGCGAGCTGCTCGATCCCGCCCGGGCGCAGGGCCAGGAAGATGCGCTCGACCGCCGCGTCGCGGAACAGGTCGAGGAAGCCCTTCTTGAGCGTGAGCTGCGAGAGCGGGTGGATGCGCGCCATCCCGCGCCGCCACTGCTCGCGCTCGCTGACCAGGAGGACGTGGTTGAAGATCAGCTTGTTCGTGCCCATCGACAGCGCCTTGCGCGGCACCGTCCGGTGCACCAGGTCGTCGAGCTGGTCGAGGTCCTTGTCCGCCTTCAGTGCGCCGATCACCTCCCAGCGCTCCTCGGGGACGAAGCGGTCGGCATTCATCTCCCAGTAGAGGTGCCCGAGCCCGCGCGTGCGCGCGTAACGCGCCAGGTGATAGGGCACGAAGTGGTTGTGGGCGATCGTGTCCGCCGCCAGGTGGGCCAGGTAGCCCAGGATGAAGGCCTCCTGGGTGCGCGTGGTGGCCAGCTCGCGCATGGCCTCGACGATCGTCCAGCGGTGGCAGTGGTTGTAGTGCCCGCCGATGGTCTTGAAGTTGATGATGTCGGCCGCGAGATTCCCGTACAGGAAGGCCGGTCGCTCCTGCTCGATCAAGGTGACGACCTCGCGCGGCAGGCGCTCGCGGCGCCGGCGCAGCACCCGGTGGGCGAACTCGAGGTGGTTGCCGGGGCCCCAGCAGAGAGGCAGGAGCGCTGCGAGGGCGGCGAAGAGGAGCAGGGCGAGGATCATCGAGGGGTGCGCAGGGGATCTTTCGTCCGAAAGCTGCGGGTCTTGCGAGGGAAGATGGGGCGGGGGCGAGGAATTGTCGGATGGGGAGGGATGGCGGGGGTGGGGGCATCCTAGGCCAGAGGGCGGAAGGGGGTCCTTGGAGTGTGGAGGATAGTCGGCTGGGGGGACGGCTGGGACGTAGGCCGAGCGTCCTACAGGGGCGCCCTTCGGGCGACAACGGCCGCCGAGTACGGCCGCCGGACTCCGCGCTGCGGATCGGCCGAAGACGGCCGATCCTCGCGCGGAGTTCAGGTGGGAAGAGCTTCGCGCACGAGAGCCCTCCATGGGACGCGGAGCGTCCTCGCGGCCGTCCGCGGCCGCGAAAGCGCCCGAAGGGCGCCTCTGCACGCTTGCTCCAACTTCGCGCGGCGGACCTCCAGCCGGCCTCGACTCTCACCGGCGCAGCTCACTCGAATCCTTGCTGCTCCAACTCCCCGATCGCGCGCTCGATCTCGAACCTCCTGGCCGGACCGAGCCGGCTCGGTCGAAACGACGGCGGCACCTCGCCGCGCGGCTCCAGCCGGACGCCCGATGCAGCGTACGTTCGCGCGGTCCAACCGAGCAATCGCCCGGGCTCCGCGCAAAGCGCCTCGTAATCGATCGCGAGCCATCGATCCCTCGGCAATCGCGTGAGCGAGCTCCTCAGGTGCTCATCCAGCCCACGCAGCGTGCGGACGACCTGCTCCAGCTCGCTCGTGAACCTGCGGCCGTGCTCGGCCGGTGGCGAGGCGCTCCACCACGCTCCCAGGGGCACGCGATGGCGCGCGCGCGCCTCCAGGAGCGACGCGGCGGCCTCGGGCAGCGAGCGGGTCACGTGGACGAACAGCGCGCTGCCGAACAGCCCCGCGAGCGCGTCGATGCGGGTCGAGTTGTGGTTGTTCTTCAGGAGGAACGGCGCGCCGAAGAGCCGCTCGAGCAGCCGCACGGTCGTGCGCAGCTCGCCCAGGCGCTGCACCGGTGCGGAATCGTCGTAGAGCGGGAACCAGCGCTTGAGCACGCGCCAGCCGTCGCTCGGCGCCGAAGGCCCCTCGATGCGGCCGTAGTCGCTCGTGAAGCTGGCTTCGATCGGGTGCGCGCGCAGGCTGCGCCAGGCCGACCAGACCGGCGCGAGCGGCCGGTTGTTCGAGGCGTTGGTGAACCAGGCGAAGCGGAACCCGCCGGCCAGGACCTGGAGCGCGAGCGTCGTGCCCGTGCGCGGCGCGCCGACCACGAAGAGCGGCGGGAAGCGGTTCTCCAGGCGCAGGGTGCGCACGAGGACCGGCTCGATCCGCTCGGGCAGCGAGCGCGACATCAGCGCGTCCTCGGCGCCCACTCGGGCGCGATCGCCCGGGCGCGGCGCTCGACCCGCCGCCAGGCCTCGAAGCTCGCCTGCACGCCTTCGCGGCCACCGAGGGAGCACACCAAGCGCGCCCACTGGTCCTCGATGATGCGCCGGCGGCGCAGCGCGCGCAGCGGATGGCGCAGGCTCTCGAGGTCGAGGAGCACCCACTCGCGGCCGTTCCACAGCATGTTGCGCACGTGCAGGTCGCCGTGGAAGACCCCGCCGGCGTGCATCGCCGCCAGGAAGCGCGGGAACGCCTCGCGGCCGGCCGGATCGCTGTCCCAGGTGCGCGGCAGGAACGTGCCCTCCACGAACTCGCTGGCGAGCAGGCTCCAGCCGAGCGCGAGCCCGCGCCGCTCCTCGAGCGCGACCAGCGGGCGCGGCGTGCGCACGCTCAGGCGGGCGTGCAGGTCGGCCGCGCGCACCGCCGGCGAGCGGCGGAGCCACTCGCGCAGCTCGGGGCGCGGCGGGTGGAGCTTGATCGCGAGCTCCTCCCAGCGCCACACGCGGCCCGGGTGCAGCTCCTCGCCTTCGGCGACGCGGCGCTCGGCGAGCCAGCGCGGCAGCGCCGCCTCGAGGCGCTCGGGCAGCTCTGCGTAGCGGAAGCCGCGCAGCGCGCCGAGGCGGTAGGGGACGGCGCTCTCGACCACGGCGCACTTGTACCGCCGGGGCCGCAGTGGACGAAGGCGAGCCGGGCACGCCCGCGGCGCGATGCGGCGTGGGCGGCGCCGGGGGCCGGTTGCCGGCGCGCCGGGCGAAGGAGGCCGTCTTTCGCCCGGCGCCGGCTCTCCGTGCGTCAGTTGGCGATCACGCGGCGCACGGTGATGCGCGCCACGGGGTTCTTCCAGTCGCGCTCCGCGGCGTCCAAGTCGCCGACGCCGGTGATTCCGCGCGAGATGTGCACGAAGCCCTCGCCGCCCGGGGGCATCCCGCCGCCTCCGGGGCCGCCGCACTCGGTGAAGGAAGCGCCCGAGGGGAGCGAGGCGCACAGCTCGTCGTTGGGCTCGCTGCCGGCGTCCCAGGCCGGCACGTAGAGGACCAGGGTCTCGTTCTGCTTCGGGCCCTGGACGGCGTTGAGCGCGATGAAGCTGTCGTTCGTCGGCACCAGCATCGAGGCCAGGCTGAGGTGGCTGAACGGGCTGTCGGTCTTGACCAGCACGGTGGTCGACTGGCCGGGGCCGGTGGGGCCGGCGGAGGTCGCCGTTGCGAGCGTGCCGGGCATGCTCAGGAGCAGGCTCTCGAGCGGTCGGGTCAGGCCGTCCTCGGCCAGCATCGCCAGCTCCGGCGAGGCGGGCTCGCCGGCTTCGAAGAGCTCCACGCTCGAGCCGTGGGTGGCGATCAGGATCGGGGTGAACCCGATCGCCGCCGTGAGGTTGGTCACGGTGACCTCGTACATCGCGAACTTCGGGCCCTGCGCCGTGCTCGCAGGCTGGGAGAGGACCAGCGCGATTGCGGACGCGGAGGAAAGACCTAGCACGACGGCCAACACGTTGCGGTGCATGGGGGGAGCTCCTAGGGAATGGGTGCGACGCGAGCGGCTGGAACTCCGCTCACGCGGCCGCGGGGGAGGGTCCCGGGCGTCGAGCGGTACGGGACGTCGATCCCGTTAGGACCGGCTTTCCGGCGCGAGCGGCGGCGGAGCTGCATGCGGTCCCGCTTCCGGTACGGCTCCGATCCCACGGGGCGTGGATCCTCGTGCAGTTGCAATCCCCCGAGATGGGTGCGAGCTTCTCGGCCCCCAGGAGAGGATGTTGCGCGGCGCGTGGAGCTGGCTCGAGCCCCCGGACTGGGATCGGATCGTCTCCGCCAGCCCCGCGGCCACCGGGTTCCACGCGCGCGGGTGGCTCGAGGCCATGGCCGCCTGGCAGCCGCGGTTCGAGGCGCGCGCGCTCGGGCTCGCCCTCGCCGACGGCGCACGTTTGGCGCTGCCGATGCTCGTGCGCCGCGGAGCGCTGCGGCGCGGGCCCTTCGGGCGCGGCGTTTCGAGCCACCCCAGCACCTACGGCGGGCCGGTATGCGCGGAGCGAAGCCTCACGGAGGCCGACTGGGGGGAATTCCTCGATCTCCTGGCGCGCGCGCCGCTCGGGCGCATCGAGTGCTTCGGCAATCCGCTGCAGCCCCTCCCGCCCGCGGCGGAGTCGCGGGTGGGGGTGCGCGAGGGCGAGACGCACGTGATCGAGCTGGAATCGCTCCCCGCCGCGGCGCGCGAGGGGTATCCGCCCGCGTGCCGGCGCGCCGTGCGCAAGGCCGAGCGCGAGGGAGTCACGGTCGCGCGCTCGAGCGAGCCGGCCGGCGTGAACGAGTACCACGCCCTCCACCGCGAGAGCGTGGCGCGCTGGGGCCAGGCGGCGGAGCGGGCGCTGCCTCCGGACGTGCTCGAGCGGCTCGTGCGCGTCCCGGGGGTCGAGCTGTGGTGCGCGCGCGGCCCGGACGGGCGGCTGGCGGCGGGCGGGCTCTTCCTCTTCGCGCGCGCCCACGTCGTCTACTGGCACGGCGCGATGCGCGCCGAGCTGGCCGGGCTGCGGCCCGCGAACCTCCTGCACGACGCGCTGATCGAGGAAGCCCGCCGGCGCGGGGCGCGGCTCTACGACTTCAACCCGAGCGCCGCTCTGGAGGGCGTGCGCGCCTTCAAGGAGTCGTTCGGCGCGCGGCCGCTGCGCTTCGCGATCTGGCGCCACCGCCACCCCTGGATCGCCCTGCTCGCTGGACGGCGCCGTCGAGGGCTCACAGCCCCTCGTCGATGAGGGCCGTCGCGTCCCACGGCTCGCCCGGCGCCAGGACCTCCGAGCGCACGAGCAGCTCCGCCCCGTCGGTGAGGGGCGCCTGGCGGGAGCGGGGCGCGAGCCCGGCGGCCGCTCGCCGGAGCGGACGGTCGGCGGCGGTCGTGCGCACGAGCACGCGCGCGGGCGAGGCCCGGTAGCGCCAGGCGAGCAGCCGCAGCGCCGCCCGGCAGCCGACCTCGTCGTTGCCGCGCACGAAGAGGTCCTCGACCACCACGCGCAGGCCCGCGCGGCCGGCGCGCTCCTCGCGCCAAGCGAGGAAGCCGCGGTCGGCCCCGGCCTCGCGCGCGATGGCGAGCGAGAAGCGGTGATAGGGGTGCTCGAGCAGGCGCCAGCGCAGGAAGTCGGCCTCGCGCAGCGGCGCGAGGGCGAACTCGGCGGCCGAGAGGCGCCACAAGGATTCGACGCGCTCCAGCGCCGGCGCTTCGTCGAGCTCCCAACCCGCGGGCGCCTTCGCGAGCGCCGCCAGCGGTCGCAGCGCCAGCGCGGCGGCCCTCCCAGCGTCGCGCGCCACGCGGTGCGCGGGGCCCTGCGCGGCAGTCCAGGTCTCCCACGACCCCGCGCTCCGGTAGCCGAGCCTGCGGCGCATCGCCGCCTGCACGGACTTGCCGGCGCAGGTGTACAGGACGTCGAAGCGCGACGCGACCTCGCGCAGGAGCTGCGCCTCGAAGGCGGGGTAGTAGAAGCGCTCGCGGTGCTCGGGCGCGACCATCGTGTTCTCGGTGCGCGCGCCGCGCAGCGCTCGGCCGGCGCGCGCGAGCGGGACGGGCACGAGCCCATGGTGACCGACGAGCTTGCCGCTCGCGCGCTCGACGATCACCCAGCTCGGCGCAGGGCCGCCGGGAACGTCGAGCCATTCCCAGCGCCACTGCTCGACGCTGCGCCGCCGTCCGGTCAGCCGCTCGTACAGCTCGTTGAGCGCGCCGGCGTCGGCGGCCTCGGTGGGGCGCAGCTCGTAGCTCTCGTCCGCCATGGCTCCCCGCGCGAGTTGCGTCGCAGGCTAGGAGCGGGCTAGCATCCGCGTCAAGCACGATGCGCGCCCCGGAACCGTTCCAGGTCAGGCTCGAGTTCGTCGGCTCGCGCCCCTACGCGCTCGGGGCCGACCTCTACCGCTCGTTCGAGCTCTTCGCCGCGGAGTGCCTCGCGCCCCCCCAGCGGCCGCGCCACGTTCGCGCGCTTCGGCTGGTGCGCGAGATCGTCCGCGACGGGAGCTGGCGGCTCGGCCCTGCGGCGCCTGAGCCCTCGACGGAGGTCTCCGCTACCCCCGCGGCTACCCCCGCCGCGACCCTCGACTTCGAGGACCACGAGGGCGCCGAGCATCGCGCCCTCTTCGTCGAGGACGGCGAGCCGATCGCGAGCCGCGTGCCCGACCGGGCGACGCGCGTCGCGCGGCTCGAGCCGGCGGGGGACTTTGCCGGTTCCGCGGCGCTCATGCCGCTCGCTACCAGCTCCGATCTCCTGTATGCGCTGGTCGAGGTGAACAAGGCGCTGCACGTCGCGACGCTGCGCGCGCGCGGCGAGCGCTCGGACCACCTGCGCTTCGCCTACGTGGAGGAGCTGCCGGTGCTCGAGGGCGGGCAGAGCCTCGCGCCGCGGGTCGAGTTCCGTCACCTCGGCAGCCGGCGCGCCGGAGGCCTCCTCTACACGCTGAACGCCGCCAGCACTCCGCTCGCGCGCTCGCCGGTCCGCATCTGCTACGCCGCCGCGCTCGGGGAGCGGCGGAGCGGGGCGTGATGCCGCGCGGAGAGGGGGGCGAGCCCGGCGTGGCCGCCGTCGCGAGCTACGTGCCCGCTCGGGCGGTCGAGAACGCGGAGCTGGCGCAGCGCTTCGGCTTCGAGCGCGCCTTCCTGGAGGAGAAGATCGGGATCGAGCGGCGCTACGTGTGCGCGCCGGACGAGGCGGTCTCCGACCTGGCGGTCGCGGCGGCGGAGCGGCTGCTCGAGCGCGAGCGGGTCGCGCGCGGCGAGATCGGGCTCCTGATCGTGTGCACGCAGAACCCCGACTACCGGCTGCCGGCGACCGCGAACCTGGTGCAGCACCGGCTCGGGCTGGCGACGACCACGGCGGCCTTCGACATCGGCCAGGGCTGCTCGGGGTACGTGTACGGGCTGTCGATCGCCGGCAGCCTGATGCAGGCGAACGGGATCCGCTCGGCGCTCCTGGTCACCTCCGAGGCCTACTCGAAGGTGCAGGATCCCGCCGACCGCGACACCGCGCCGCTGTTCGGCGACGGGGCGGCGGCGACCTGGCTCCGGCTCGGCGCGCCGGCGAGGATCGGGCGCTTCGCGTTCGGCTCCGACGGCAGCGGCGCCGAGGAGCTGATCGTGCGCGCCGGCGGCAGCCGACACCCCGCGCTCGCCTGCAGCGGCGCCGGCGCGCTGCGCATGAACGGCCGGGCGATCTTCAATTTCATGATGCGCGAGGTGCCGAAGAGCGTCGAGCGCTGCCTGGAGCTGAACCGCCTCACGCGCGACGAGATCGACCTGTTCGTGTTCCACCAGGCGAGCCGCTACATGGTCGAGGCGCTGCGCGGGGCCCTGCGGCTCGATCCCGAGCGCGTGCCGGTGACCCTGGCCGACGGCGGGAACACCGTGTCGTCGACGATCCCGATGGCGATCGAGACGCTGGGCGGGATCCCCGCGCTCGCGGGCCGGCGCCTGTGCCTGTGCGGCTTCGGGGTCGGTCTGTCGTGGGCCTCGACCATCCTGGAGGTGGAGCCGTGAGCGGAACCGTCGGAAGCGACACCCTCGAGATCCTCAAGGGCATCCTGCGCGAGAAGTTCCACGCCGAGGAGAAGCTGGGGGGCGAGCTGGAGGGCGAGCGCTCCCTGCGCGAGCTGGGGCTCGACTCGCTCGACGTGATCAACTTCCTCTTCTCGGTCGAGGAGGCGACCGGCGTCAACGTGCCCGACGAGGCGATCGCCGAGGAGAAGCTCACCACCCTGGGCGACTTCGCGCGCTACGTCGAGGCGCGCCGCTAGTTGCCGCCGCAGCAACCCCGATCGAGTCGCGGATGTGCGGGATCTACGGCAGCGAGGGCTTCGGCCTGGAGCTGCGGCACTCCCTCGCCGCGCTCGACACGCTCGCCCATCGCGGTCCCGATGGAAGCGACCACCACCTCGACGCTTCCCGCGACGTCTTCCTCGGCCACCGCCGGCTGGCGATCGTCGATCTCAGCGAGGCCGGCGCGCAGCCGATGCCGAACGAGGATGGCCGCCTGTGGCTGGTCCTCAACGGCGAGATCTACAACCACGAGGAGCTGCAGCGCGAGCTCGAGGCGAAGGGGCACCGCTTCCGCGGGCGGTGCGACGCCGAGGTCGTGCTGCACCTCTACGAGGAGCACGGCGAGGGCGCGCTCGCGCGCCTGCGCGGGATGTTCGCCTTCGCGCTGTACGACCAGCGCGACGGCTCGTTCTTCCTCGCGCGCGACCGGATCGGCATCAAGCCGCTCTACTACTACGACGACGGGCGGCGCTTCGCCTTCGCATCGGAGCCCGCCGCGCTGCGCGCGACGCCGGGGCTCGACCTCACGCCGGATCCGAGCGCCTGGTACGACTTCCTGACCTACCAGCTCGTGCCGGCGCCGAAGACCGCCTGGCGGCGCGTGCGCAAGCTGCCGGCGGGGCACTTGCTCGTGCGCAAGGCGGGGCGGACGGAGGTGCGCCGCTGGTGGGACCTCGAGTTCGAGCCCGATCCGCGCCTGGACGAGGAGCGCGCGCTCGAGGCGCTGGACCACGCCTTGGCCGACGCCGTGCGCGCGCACCTGATGTCCGACGTGCCGCTCGGCCTCTTCCTGAGCGGCGGCGTCGACTCGTCGCTCGTCGCCGCCTACGCCGCGCGCGCCTCCGGCGAGCCGCTCGAGGCTTTCAGCGTGCGTTTCCAAGGTGGGCAAGACGACGAGGCGGAGCTCGCGGAGCAGGCGGCGAAGCACTTCGCCATGCCGTGGTCGGCGGTCGACTTCGGCGAGAGCGATCTCTTGGAAACGATCCCCCGCCTGCCCGAGCTCTTCGGCGAGCCGTTCGCCGACCAGGCGGCACTGCCGATGCTCGGCCTCTCGCGGCTCGCGGCCTCACGCGTGAAGGTCGTGCTCTCGGGCGACGGCGGCGACGAGACGCACATGGGCTACGGGCGCTACTTCAAGGAGCGCGAGCGGCGCGGGTCCTACGCGCTCGCCGACGCGCTCGGCGGGAGCTGGATCGCCCGCTCGCCGCTCGGGCGCCTGCCGGCCTTGCGCAACGCGGCCGAGGGGACGCTCGGGCGGCTGTGTCACTTCTACGGCGGCATTCCGCGGCACGCCAAGCGCGCGCTGTTCGACGTCCTGGCGCCGGAGCTCGAGGACTACGACGACTACTGGCTCTACCGCGAGCACGACCGCCCCGAGCTCGAGCCGCTCGCGCGGCTCGCGTACCTCGACTTCCAATCCGCGCTCCCCGACGGGATCCTGGCCAAGGTCGACCGGACGACGATGCGCTCGGGGCTCGAGGCACGGCCGCCGCTCCTGGACCACCACTTGGTGGAGCTCGCCGCGCGCATCCCGAGCGAGGTCAAGGCCCCGCGCGGCGAGCGCAAGCACCTCCTGAAGCGCCTGCTCGAGCGCCACCTGCCCGCGGCGACCGTGCGCCGCCGCAAGCGCGGCTTCTCGATCCCGATCCGCCGCTTCGTCGAGGAGCGCGGCCTGCTGCGCCTCGAGCGCGACCTCGAGATCCCGGGCGCCTTCCGCATCTCGAAGGAGAAGGCCGAGCGCCTGCTGAGCCCCGCCCGCGACAGCCACGCCTGGTGGCTCCTCCACACCCTCGAGCGCTTCTCGGCAACTTTCGAGTCGTAGTCAAAGTTCCATTTTCTCGCCCATCGCTCGACCGGGACGGCGACCGGCCGAGAAAATGGAACTTCGACTACGACTCAAACGTTGCCTGGCGAGAGTGTGTCGTAAATGCGCTCGAGGCGCGGGGCCTGCAGGGCGGCGTTGTACTCGCGCTCGACGTGGGCGCGGCCGGCGGCGCCCATGTCGGGCCAGCGCTCGGACTCGGAGGCCAGTCGCAGCATCGCCTCGGCCATGGCCTCGACGTCGTCTTCGGGAAACAAGAGCCCGCTCACGCCGTCCAGGATCACCTCGGGGATGTCGCAGTGGATCGAGCCGACCACGGGCAGGCCCGAGGCGGACATCTCGATCATCGCGACCGGCGCGCCGCCCTCGGCGTCGCCGTCGGGCAGGTGACGGCTGGGCTGCAGGAAGACGTGGTAGCTCGCGAGGGCGGCCAAATACTCCGGATAGGGCATGTACCCGTGCAGCGTGACCGCGTCGGCGACTCGCTCCTCCGCGATCGCGGCGCGCACGGGCTCGAGCGCCTGCTCGGCGCGGCGCTCGGGCGGGATCAGGATCATGCCCAGACGCGTCCTCGGGTTGCGCCGGTGCACCCGCGCGAAGGCGCGCACGGCGAGGTCGTGGCCCTTGGTGCCGACCATCCGCCCCGCCGCGAGGAAGCGCACGACGCCGTCCGGCCCCGGCCGGCGCGGCTGGAAGGCGATGCGCGCGAGGTCGACGCCCAGGTGGTGGACGAGCACCTTCTCCGGCGGGCAGCCCAGCTCGATCACCCGCCTGCGCATCGCGTTCCCCTCGACCAGGAATCGATCGCCGCCGGCGAAGTAGTCCCGGTATCTCTCGCGCCAGTCCTCGCGCATCCCGAGCTTCCACACGTCGGCGCCGTAGAACGAGCTGACTTGCGCCAGCCCGAGCGCCCGCTTGAGCGGCAGGTCCTCCCAGCCCCAGTTGCCGAAGTGCGAGTGGATCAGCCGCGCGCCGTGCTCCTCGATCTTGCGCCTCCACAGCGGGTAGTAGCCGCGGCGCTTCTTGCCGAGCCGCTCGGCGAGCCGCGCCGCCGCGGGCAGCTCGGAGACCGAGTACACGGGCTCGAAGGGGAACACCTCGCGGTTCTCGATGCGCTTGGTCAGCGCGATCGCCCGCCAGCGCTCGAGCCTCGCCACCTGGGCGTGGATCCAGCTCCCCGAGCGCGGCAGCCAGGGGATCACCGTGTGGGCGACGACGGGCTTCTCGCGGTCGGTCATGGGGTCGCTCGGTGGAGCGGAGAGACGGCCGCGAACGGTAGAATCCGCGCCCGGCGCAGGAAAGCCCGACCGAGCACCCTCCCATGACCCAGAGCCGTTCGCGCGCCGGCGCCAAGGTGCCTTCTTCCCCGCCCGCCAGGCCTCCGGTACGCCCGAAGGAGCGTTTCCTGGTCTTCGGCGCGCCGCGCATCGAGGAAGCGGAGATCGAGGAGGTCGCCGCGAGCTTGAGGAGCGGCTGGCTCGGCAGCGGCCCGAAGGTGGCGCGGCTCGAGCGCGAGTTCGCCGCATACAAGGGCGCGACGCACGCCGTCGCGGTGCACTCCTGCACCGCGGCGCTGCACCTGTCGATCCTGGCGGCGGGCATCGGCCCCGGCGACGAGGTGATCACCACCGCACTGACCTTCTGCGCGACGGTCAACGCGATCCTGCACGCCGGCGCGACGCCGGTCGTGGTCGACGTCGACCCGCGCACGATGAACCTCGATCCGGCCGCCGTCGAGGCGGCGATCACGCCGCGCACGCGCGCGATCCTGCCCGTGCACTTCGCCGGTCGGCCGTGCGACATGGACGCGCTGTGCGCGCTGGCCGAGCGGCGTGGACTGGTGCTCGTCGAGGACTGCGCGCACGCGATCGAGACGGAGTACCGCGGGCGCAAGGCCGGCACCTTCGGCGACTTCGGCTGCTTCAGCTTCTACGTCACGAAGAACATGACCACCGGAGAGGGCGGCATGGTGCTCGCGCGCCGCGAGGAGGACGCCGCGCGCATCAAGGTGCTCGCGCTGCACGGCATGAGCAAGGACGCCTGGAAGCGCTTCGGCGACGAGGGCTTCAAGCACTACTCGGTGGTCGCCTGCGGCTTCAAGTACAACATGATGGACCTCCAGGCGGCGCTCGGGATCCACCAGCTCGGCCGCGTCGAGGCTTGGTGGCAGCGCCGCCGGGAGCTGTGGGCGCGCTACGACGAGGCCTTCGCCGACCTGCCGCTCGAGCGTCCCGCGGCCCCCGAGCCCGGCACGCGCCACGCCTTCCACCTCTATACGCTGCTCGTCGACGAGGCGCGCGCCGGAATCTCGCGCGACCGCTTCCTCGAGCACATGACGCGCGAGGGGATCGGCGTCGGCGTGCACTACCTCTCGATCCCCGAGCACCCCTACTACCAGGAGACCTTCGGCTGGCGCCCCGAGGGCACGCCGAACGCGACGGCGATCGGCCGCCAGACAGTCTCGATCCCGCTCTCGGCCGCCCTGAGCGACGCCGACGCCGCCGACGTCATCACTGCCGTGCGGAAAGCGATGAACTGACTCCGCGATGGTTCAACACTTTGCGTTACGCAACGCTTGCACGCCGGGAATGCAAGCGTTGCGTAACGCAACGTGGTGAACTATCGCGGAGTCAAATCATCGATCAGGGCGGTGGTCTCCTGCATGGCGCGCGGCTCGGAGTGGCGCTCGGCGAGGGCGCGGGCGGCGGGGGATGCGGCGGCGAGGCGGTCGCGGTCGCTCCACGCGCGCAGCTCGGC
>DATKBQ010000104.1:0-11803 GCA_035546375.1 Planctomycetota bacterium
GGTCTCGTTCACGCTGACCCCGATGATGAGCGCGCGGCTCCTGCGCGCGCCGCGCGAGACGGCGCCGGGGGTCCGCGTCCGATCGCGGTCCGGCTTCTACGGGCTCCTCGAGCGCGGCTACATGCGCCTGCTCGCACTCGCGATGCGCCGGCGCCTGGCGGTCGCCGCGCTCGCGGCGCTCGTCGTCTGGTCCGCCGTGCCGCTCTACAGGATCGTGCCGCAGGAGTACACGCCCGCAAACGTCGACGAAGCCGAGTTCGACGTAAACGTCACCGCGACCGAGGGCGTCAGCTTCGCGGCCATGGAGCGGGTCATGCGCACGGTCGAGGACGAGCTGCGCGCCACGCGCGGCGTGCGCATGGTGCTGGCGACGGCCGGCGGGGGGTTCCTGAGCGACGTGAACCGCGGACGCGTCTACGTGCGGATCGCGCCACACTCCGAGCGCCTGTTCTCGATCTCACGCCTGGGCCGTGCGCTGCTGCGCGGGCGGCCCGGCGAGGCCTTCGAGAAGAACTACGGGCAGCGCGACGTGATGCAGGAGGTGCGGGCTCGCCTGGCGCGGCACCCCGACCTGCGCGTGTCGGTGCGCAACGCCCCGTCGTTCAACATCGGAGGCGGCAACTTCGAGATCGACTTCTCGATCCTCGGACCGGATCTGCGCTCGCTGGCGGCCTACGCGAACGAGCTGCGCGAGCGGTCGCGCGAGCTGGGTGGGATCGTCGACGCCGACACGACGCTCAAGCTCGAGAAGCCCGAGCTGCACGCGCGGATCGACCGCGCGCGGGCGGCCGAGCTGGGCGTGGACGGCCAGGACATCGCGGGCGCGCTGCGGCTGATGGTCGGCGGCGACCCGCAAGTCTCGCGCTGGCGCGACCCGGCGCTGGACGAGGACTACGACGTGCAGCTCCGCCTCGCTCCGGCCTTCCGGACGGATCCTGCGTCGGTCGGGCGCCTGTACGTGCCCAGCAGCCGCGGCGAGCTGGTGCGCCTGGACAACCTGGTCGACCTGGAGCCGGCGCTGGGCGCCTCGCGAGTCGACCGGCTGGACCGCCAGCGCCAGGTCAGCCTGCGCGCCTCGGTGGCGCCCGGCTTCGCGCTCGCGGATCGACTGGATGCGCTCAAGGAGGCCGCGGCGGACATGCACATGCCGCCGGCTTACACGACGCGCGTCTCGGGCCGCGGCCGCGAGCTGGAGCGCACCTTCGGCGAGTTCCTGTGGGCCTTCGCGCTGTCGGTAGTCCTGATGTACATCATCCTGGCGGCGCAGTTCGAGAGCCTGGTGCACCCGCTGACGATCCTGCTCTCGCTGCCGCTCTCGGTCCCCTTCGCCCTGCTCTCCTTGTGGGCCACGAACAACACGCTGAACCTGTTCTCGGCGCTGGGCATCCTCGTGCTCTTCGGCGTGGTCAAGAAGAACGCGATCCTGCAGATCGACCACACCAATCAGTTGCGCGAGCGCGGCATGGCGCGCCTGGAAGCGATCCTCCAGGCCAACCGCGACCGGCTGCGGCCGATCCTGATGACGACGCTGACCTTGGTCGCCGGCATGCTTCCGTTGGCCCTGGGCGCCGGACCGGGAGCCGAGGAGCGTCGCGCCATCGCCGTCGTGGTGATCGGCGGCCAGTCGCTGTGCCTCCTGCTCACGCTGATCGTGACGCCGGTCGCGTACTCGCTCTTCGACGACCTGCGCGGCGTGGTGCCGGCGGTTATGCGGCGCGTTCGGCGCCGAACCCGTGCCGCACCGGTGCTCGACCCCTTCGAGTGGCGCGGCGAAGGCGAACCCGCGATACGCGAGGAGAAGGTCGAACCGTGACTGCACGACCTTCGGCGCATCACCCACGCAAGCCGGTGAGGGATTCGAACCGGACCCATAAGCGTGAAGCTGCACCGCGCTGCGATCATCAGTCGACCGCCAGGCCTTCGGGCGCGAAGCTCTACTTACCCCTGAATTCCGGGCGCGATAACAGGCCGTCTTCGGCCTGTTGAGCGCACGGAATCCGGCGGCCGTACTCGGCCGCCGAAGCGCGCGCAGCGCGCCCCTGCACCGTTGCACCGCTGCGATCTCGAGCGCACGAGCAAGCGCGCGATCCCCGCGTAGCGCTTCCAGTGCTCGATCTTGGCGATCATCGGCCGTCGGATGCGGGCTGGCCGCCATCGACCGGCGGCTCCGCGAAGCCGAGCTCCAACCTCGCGCGACCCGGAGTCAGCGCCAGGGCCTGCACGCGCACGTCCGCGAGGATCGCCGCGGCCCCGGGCGGGAGACGCTCCAGCAGGACGCCGAGGTCGAGCCGCAGCGCGGCGCCCTTGCGGCGCAGCTCGTCGATCCGCAGCGGAAGGAGCTTGGCCTTTCCGAACAGACCGGCGGCACCGGCGGCGGTTTCCGCCAGCGAACTCGAAAAGCTCAGCGGCTCGCTGACTCGGAAGAGCAGCGCACCGGGATCGCCGCGTTCGATCCGCACGTCGGTGGCCGCGAAGCGCACGCGTGTGTCGATCGGCGGGCGCGGCGGCCATGCGCGGCCGGGCAGGCGAACGCGGGCCTCGAGGCGGATCTCGTCCTGCTCGAGACGCACATCCACCTCGTCGATCCGAGGCTCCTCGCGCTCGGAGAGCGCGGTGGCGACGAGCGCCGACGCCAACGCCTGTGGCACCTCCAGCGCCAGGGGTGCGCGGATCGCGCGGCGATTGGAAAGCTCGAGCGCCAGGCTGCGCAGGAAGTCCTTGGGATGGGCGGCGTGCAAAGTGAGGCATGCGCTCATGCGCCCGGATGCTACGGCGCGGCGGAGGGGACATTCCCCAGGGTGAGCAGGCGCGCTGGCGCCCGATGGCCTCCGAATCGCGCGGCGGCCACGCGATCGACGGGATCATCCCGTGGCGAGGCCGACGCCCCGGCGCCGGGACGGCAAATGGTGTGCAAGCGTATGCGGATCCCCGCCCATGGCGGATCGGGTCCAGAAGGCGACCTCGGCCGCGGAGTTCGTGCCCTCAGGGCGCCTGAGCCTCGCGAAGCTGCGCAAGGCGGCCGCCGATTGCCGCGGGTGCGAGCTGTGGCTGGAGGGCGAGGTGGCCGTGATCGGACCGGGGGTGATCGTCGCCATGGGCGCCACCGCGGCGCAGTCGCTGCTCGGGAGTCGGTTCAAGATCACGAAGGAGCGCGGGCGCTTCTTCGACGGGACGGGATGGGCGCCCGCAACGGTCACGGCCACGGTGCACCCCTCCTCGATCCTGCGCGTGCCGGGCGGCGCGGCGCGCCACGCGGCGTTCGAGGCCCTCGTCGCCGATCTGCGGAAGGTGCACGCCCAGCTGGCTTCGTGAGCTGAGCCGTCCGCTCTCTACCGTTCCACGGGGGAGGCCGCGCTGCCGCGCGAGCCTCGGGCGCGCCCCTAGAACGTCCCGCTCGCGCTGGGCGTCGCGGTAGCCGGCATCCGGATGACCCCGCGACGGAGGCGGAGTGCTTGCCTCGCTCGGTTCCGGGTCGTGCAATGAGCCCCGGTCTCCACTCCTCCTTCGCCGGCGATCAGGAGTGCCGAACCCAGTTCCTGGAGTCGAGGATCCCCGTCACGCTCGCTCCTCGCGTGGCGGAAGGAGGCGAGATGAGCGATCGCACGACGTGGCGGCCCAAGATCCTCACCGCGATGGCGGTGCTGCTCGCAATCGCGCGGACCGCGGCGGGCCAAGCGGAGGTCTACATCGGCACGAGCCAGGCTCCGATGCCGGAGCTGCCGGACCCGATCCCCGCGCCGCGGCAGCCAGTGCTCTTCGTCCACGGGCACAACGCGCTCGAGCCCGACGACGCGGACTTCAACTATCGCAAGAACTTCCACGAGGATCCAGCGGGCTCCCTCACGTCGTTCCAGGCCACGCTGGACTCTGCCGCCAATGCCTGGCTCGACATCGAGCCCTACTACGTCCGCTTCCAGGAGCAGCGTCGCTCCATCGTCGAGGACGCCCGCGAGATCGCCGACGCCGTGGAGCGGATCCTCCACCGGCACGACCCGAGCCACGTGCCGGGGATGGCCAGCCCCGCGACCACCGTGCGGGTGGCGATCATCGCCTACAGCAAGGGCACGATCAGCTCCCGCCTCTACCTGAAGAGCCTCCACGAGCAGGTGCTCGACCTGCCGCCGCCCCGCCCGGGCTTCAACCCGATCAGCGAGCTCGTCGCGATCAGCCCGCCCAACCACGGGCTGAACATGTCGATCGTCCTGCCCGACAACGTCGCGGCCAGGCAGCTCAACAACGGCTACCGGGCGGATTGCAATCCCCTGTTCTTGGCTGGCTCCGACGTGCTCGACTTCATCGAGGAGCTCAACGGCCATCCGATCGAGGACACGATGGCGGAGCCGTTCGCGAACCCCGCGCTGCACCATCTCGAAGCGCCCGGCAGCCGACCCAACGGAGCGCCCCTCTCCGCCGGAACGCTCTACGCGTGTCTCTACGCTGACGGGGGCCGCGACTTCGTGGGCGGAAGCGCTCCTTCGAACGACTGCCAGGGGAGAGTCCTGGCGGCCAACCTCGCTCCCGACGCCGTCAACCGGGAGGTCGCGTCGATCCCCGGCGCGGGCGATGCCGTGCTCGTGCACCAGAACACCGTCCACACGCCGGAGGTCATCTGCCGGGCGCTGGCGACCGTGGTCCATCACAGGGCCCCGGCCGAGGACTTCGCCTGCGCGCTCGACGCCGGCGGAGCCCCACGCGTTCCGCCGCGCACCGCGGTCGTGCTCGTGCTCGACTTCTCGGGGAGCATGCTCGCCGCGGCGTCGCCTGGCGGGACGCAGAGGCTGACGGTGCTCAAGGAGGCGGTCGAGATCTTCTGCCAGCTCTATGCCGCCTTCGCCGGGCCGGGCGACCGCTTGGGCGCGGTGTTCTTCGGCACGCAGGCGAGCGCGTTCTCCGTGGGAGGCGAGGAGCTGGTACCGCTGACCGATGACAACCTCGACGCGATCCTCCAGGACTTGAACGACCGCCAAACGGCACCGGGCGAACTGACGGCGATGGGCAGCGGCCTGTCCAGCGCGATCGGCGAGCTCGCCGACCCCGCGGCCGCCGGGGCGGCCACCAAGCACATCGTTCTCTTCACCGACGGCATGCAGAACGTTCCGCCCATGGTGAGCCCGCCGCCGCCACCCCTGGTGATCGCGACGACACCACCTACGGGGCTCGACACGGCGCTTGGGATCTTCGTCCACACGATCGGAGTGGGCGCCTCGTCCCCATTCGTCGCGCAACTCTCCGCCATCGCCGCCGAGACGGGCGGAACGCAGAAGATCACCATCGCCGCCGACGAGGACCTCCGGGAGTTCTTCGTCCAGACGCTGATCGAGGCGCTGAAGGGCAACAGCCCGAAGCTCGTCGACTACCGCAAGGGCACGTTCTCGGGCTCGAGCGTCGAGGAGCGGTTCACCATGGGACCCGGGGCCAAGCGGCTGGTGCTCGAGCTGAGCTGGCACGGCCGTGCCGCGCTGCGCTTCGCCGTCGAGAAGGACGGCGCCGACGTGACCGCGTCGGGCCGCTTCGTCGAGGGGGCGTTCTACCGCCTGTTCGTGATCGACCTGGCGGAGAACGACGCAGCCAGCACCGTCAGTTCGGCCGGCACGTGGGCGATGCGGATCGCCGGCGACGGCAAGGTGCCCTACGAGGTGGCGGCCGTGGTGGACGAACCGCGGCTCGAGATGGACGCGACCTTGGTCCGGCGCACGGTGCGCGCCGGCGAGCCGATCGAGCTGCGCGTGGCGCTCCGGCTGGACGGCAATCCGCTCGGGAGCCCCGCGGCGGTGCGCGCGGTCGTCTCGAAGCCGGGGGCGAGCGCCGGAAACCTGCTCGCGCAGAGCGCGACACCGGCCGAGCCGCCGGGCTTCGCGCTGGAGGGGGCCGATCCCGCCCAGCGGAAGCTCGCGCTGCTGCTGGCCGACGACGCCAACTGGGAGCGGCTGGGATCCACGGCCTCGGTGATCGAGCTGCGGCCCGAACCGGGGGGCGTTTACGCGGCGGCGTTCGGCTCGACTGAAGTGCCCGGCCTCTACCGCGCCGACTTCGAGGTCGAGGGCGACGGCCCCGAGACCGGCCCGTTCCGGCGCCGCCTGACCCGGATCGCGCTCGTGAGCCTCGGGCCCGTCGACCCGCGCGACTCGGAAATCCGCGCCCGCGAGGTGGCGAGCAGCGCCGGCGAGCGAACCCTGGAGCTCTCGCTGCGACCGCGCGACGTGTTCGGCAACTTCCTCGGGCCCGGGTGGGGATCGCTGATCGCCATCGACGTGGACGGAGAGCATCTCGACGCCGCCCTGCGCGACGAGCTGGACGGCACGTATGGTGTGCCGCTGACGGTCGCGGCAGGGAGCGACCCTACCATCACGATCGCAGTCGACGGGGATAGCGTTTACACGGGACCGGTCTCGGGAATCGAGAGTCCCGAGCTGGGTCGAAGCCGATGGTGGAAGATCCTCCTTCTCGCGCTCCTGGCGCTCCTCGTCGGGGTCATCGTGTGGCGGATCCTCCGATCTCGATGAGAAAGCTGGCGCCGGCGGGTCGTCCATTTCCCCGTTCATCTCCGACCGCGAAGCGGACCTCGGCCTCGGGCAGAGGCCTCCCGTCCAAGCCGCCACAAAGACATCGACCTCACCGGGAAGGCTGCGCGATCGGGTGTTCGCCGTTCTTCGCCGGATTCCGGGGTGACGAACCCTCCGCTGGTCGAGCCCTGAGGTCCTCATCCTCGCCGGAGGCCCGCCCGAGGACGACTGTGGGAAGCCCAGGGCAGTCCGGCTCCCGTCGATCCACCTCTCGATCGGAAAGGGCGCCGAAGGGCCGCTTCCCACCGCCCGCACAGACCGCCGGGCGGTGGTCAGGTTTCGCGTACCGCTTCCACGTCAGGGTGGAACCTTGACCTCGAGCCGGCCCCGCAGGATCATGCCGTCGTGTCGCACGCCAACCTGCCCCAGAGGCTCGTGGAACCACATGTGGGTAGAATCGGTGTCGACCGTGAAAGTGCGACCCCGCGACTGGAGAAGTTCACATGAAATCGTGTGGCATGGTCAAGCGACACTGGGTGCTGGCGCTGGTCCTTCCGACGTCGCTTCTGGGCTTGGCGCCGACGGTTTCCTATGGCCGATTCGAAACAGCGACCTTCGGGGTGTTCGTAGGCACCAGCCCCTGCGATGCAGCCGTGAGGCCGTCGTTGGGGATTCACCAGACGACTGACTGCGAACTCGTCAAGTGGAACCTGGTGCTATACGACGATCCCGACACCGGGACACCGACCACCTACACGCTGGTTTGTGACTACGGGCCTCCGCAGCAAGGGACCAATGGACTTTCCGCAGGCGCGGGCCGGACCCAGCGCCAGGGCAAGTGGAGGTTTGCGCGAGGCACGCGAGCGGATCCTGACGCCTCTGTTTATCAACTCGACCCGGGTGAGCCTGGCTGCCTCTCATTCGCAAGAGTGGGCCCTCACCTGCTCCATCTCCTGGATCGAGAGGGAAGCCCGATGGTGGGAAATGCGGGCTGGAGTTACACGTTGAACAGATCGGCAGGACGCGCCAAGCAACCGGAGCCGTCGCCGACGATCCCCGTTGCGAAGTCCGGCTTCGAAGCTGTCGGCGAAGCGCCAGCGTCGGCGTCGGGAGCCGCCGCGATCGCATTCGTGGGGCGAAGCCCTGGTCTTGATGCAGCAAGGCATCCGAAACTGAAATGGGATCTGACCCTCCACCGCGACCCTGGGACCTTGGTGCCCACCACCTTCAGGATCAAAGGAACTCTATACCGCGCGCGCGACCTCGAGGGGCGCTGGAGGATGACCAGGGGCGCTGAGGTGAGTCCGGATGCCCAGGTCATCGAGCTCGAGTCGGACGACCCTGAAGTCAGACTGATGTTCCTGCAGCTCGACGAGAACGTGCTGCTATTCCTGGATTCGGAGAGGAATCTCCTGGTCGGTAACGGCGATTTCAGCTTCACTCTCAACAGCGCAGAAGTTCTTCACGAACAATGACGGCGCGGAGCCTGCTGGCGTCCTCGTAGGACTCGAGTCTCACGCCCTCGCCTCGGGCTGAGGACCGGCCTGGCTGACCGCGGTAGTGGATACGCGAACAGAACGGCGCCCTCGGGGGGACGGGGCCGAGGGGAGCGCGGAGCCAGCAATCCCCCTGGTATCGCCAAGCCTGGGCAATCAGCACGGACTCCGGCGGGTGTTGCCGGCGATCAGGACCCTCGCAGGCGGTCCACCTCGGCGCGCAGGGCCTCCTGGACCTCGCGCTCGTGCTGCTCGTCGCGGTAGCCGCTGCGCGGCCAGAAGAAGCCCTTGAGCCCGTCGCGCTTGCGGCGCGGCACGACGTGGACGTGCAGGTGCGGGACGCTCTGGCTGACCACGTTGTTGATCGCGACGAAGGTGCCTTCCGCCTCCAGCGCGGCTTGCACGGCACGCGCCAGGAGCCGGGCCGCGCTGAACAGCGGTGCGACCAGCTCGTCGGGCAGCTCCCCCAGCGTTTCGACGTGCGCGCGCGGGATCAGCAGGCAATGCCCCGGGAAGAGAGGCCGCCGGTCGAGGAAGGCGAGGCAGCGCTCGTCCTCGAGCACGATCCGCGCGGGCAGTGCGCCGGCGGCGATCTGGCAGAAGGCGCAGGCTTTTCCGCTCACCGCTCGCCTCCCAACGGCGGGGTCGGCACGGTCGCCGGCAGTGCGCCGGGAACGCTCGCCGCGGCGGCGTCGGCGAGGAGCCGCTTCCGCGATCCGAGGAAACGGCTCACTCCGAGCCACACGCCGCAGACCGGCAGCACGGCCAGCGCGACGGCCTGCAGGGAGAGCTGCAGCTCGCGCAGCGCCTGGAACAGCCAAGCGCTCGCGGCGTCGCCGCCGCGGAAGACCGCCGTGTCGATCAGGGACTGCTACGGGCGTCGCACCCCTCCCGCCTCACGATCCTCACGGGCCTCGCGGGTGCACGTCAACGAGCGCCGCGCCGGAAGAGCGGAATTCACCCGTCCCGTTCGCGGCGCATGCGCAAGCTTTTCACCCGCCGACGGCCCGCGCCGGAGGCGGAGCCGCGCCGGCGGAGGGCGATCCGGGCTCCGCCGGCGGCGGGGCCTTGGGCTTGCGTCCGTGCGCCAGCGTCAGCAGGAGGTCGGTCTTCGACAGGCTGCCGACGAGGCGCCTCTCGCGCGCGTCGGAGACCACCGGCAGCCGCTCGCCGTCGTGGAGCAGGAAGGTCTCGAGCGCCTCGCCCAGCGTGGTCTCGCTCTCGAGCGAAGGAAAGTTCTCGCGCATCAGCTCCGAGGCGATCAAGAGATCGGCGAGCAACGGCTCCTCGAGGTGGCTCTTGATGTCGTGCAGCGAGACGGCGCCGAGCAGCCGGCCGTCGGCGGTCGTGACGTAGATGTAGTTGTAGCGGCTCTCCTTGAAGGCCTCGACCAGCTCGCCGAAGCGCGCGTGCTCGCCGACGTGCGGGGGGTCGGGCTTGATCAGCGAGCCGATCGTCATCTCCGCCAGCGGACGCGGCTCCGCGCCGGCGCTCTTGCGCTTCAGCGACTCGGCGTAGATCGACTCCTTGCTGATCCCGAGCGAGGTGTAGTAGGCGACGACGCAGGAGAGCATCAACGGCAGCACGATGCCGTAGTCGAGCGTCATCTCGAACAGCATCAGCATGGCCATCAGCGGGGCGTGGGTGGTCGCCGCGAGGAAGCAGCCCATGCCCACGAGCGCGTAGGCGCTGGCCTGCGCCGTCGAGGCCGGCCAGGCGCCGTGCACCGGCATGCCGAAGAGGTAGCCCGCCGCCGCGCCGACGAACAGCGTCGGCGTGAAGACCCCGCCGACCGCGCCGGAGCCGACCGTCGCCGCCGTGGCCAGGAGCTTGAAGGCGAGCACCCAGACCAGGCCGTGCCACACCCAGCCCGCCTTGAGGATCGAGTCGATCGCCGTGTTGCCGTTGCCCCACACCTCCGGCCGCCAGATCGAGAGCAGACCGACGATCAGCCCGCCCACGAGCATGCGCACCGGGATCGACGCCGGCAGGCGCGCAAAGAGCCGCTCGCTCGCCCGCAGGAGACGCACGAACCAGGGGGCGAGCAGCCCGAGCAGGAGCCCGAGCACGAGGTAGGGAAAGAGCTCCCAGGGCGAGACGAGCTCGAAGGGGGGGATCTCGAAGACGGGGCCCGCGCCGAGGAGCTGGCGCGTGGTCACCGTCGAGATCACCGAGGCGAAGACCAGCGGACCCAGGCTCTGCATCGCGATCGAGCCGAGCACGATCTCGGCCACGAACAGCGCGCCGGCGATCGGAGCGTTGTAGGCCGAGGCGATGCCGGCCGCCGCGCCGCAGGCGACCAGGAGCTCGAGGCGCGGCTTCGAGAGGCCGGTGTGGCGGCCCATCCACGAGGCGAGCATCGAGGAGAGCTGCACCATCGCCCCCTCGCGGCCGATCGAGCCGCCGGAGGCGACGGTCACGAGCGACGAGGCGCTCTTGACCAGGCTCGGCCGGAAGCGGATCACGCCCTCGCGCAGGGCGACCGCCTCCATGAAGTCGGCCGAGGTCTGCCCCCGGTGCAGCCGCGATCCGGCCTGGATCACGAATCCGGCGGCGAGCCCGCCCAGCGCCGGCACGACCACGCGCCGCCACAGGTCGACCTGCTCGGCGGCGCGCACGAGGTCGCCCTCGACGCCCCACAGCGCGGCCTGGACCGCGGCGATGGCGGTGCGGAAGAGCACGCCCGCACAGGCGCCCATCAGGCCCACCAAGCCCGCGTACATGAGCGTCACCTGCAGCTCCGTCGGCCGCAGCGGCTCGGCCAACCGGAGCTTCAGCTTGAGCGGGCGCATGGCGCGAAAGCTCCAACCTATGCCCGCCCTCGCGGGCCTACAAGCAGCCGCCCGCGGCACGCGCGCGCAGCGCGCCTGTGCCGCAGTCGCGCCTTGGCGCGGCGCGTCCACCGGTGGCCGCGTGCGTGCCGCGCCTGTGCCGCAGCCGCGCCTTGGCGCGGCGCGTCCATCGGCCCCCGCCCGCTAGACTCCGCCCGCACACCGCATGAAGCCGCCGGACAACGACGAGATCGCCGGTCTCCTCGAGCGCATCGCCGACCTGCTCGCGGTGCAGGACGCGAACCCCTACCGGGTGCAGGCCTACCGCAACGCGGCGCGCACGATCCGCGAATGTCCCCGGCCGCTGGTGGAGATCTTTCAGCAGGAGGGAACGGAGGGCCTGGACGCGCTGCCCGGCATCGGGCGCAGCCTGGCGGCGCTGGTCGCCGAGTACGTGCACAGCGGCCGCTCGCGGCTCCTCGACCGACTCGAGGGCCAGGTCTCGCCCGAGGATCTCTTCGCCACCGTCCCGGGGATCGGCGAAGAGCTGGCGCAGCGCATCGCGCGCGAGCTGGAGATCGAGACCCTGGAGGACTTGGAGCTCGCCGCGCACGACGGTCGCCTGCAACGGGTGGTCGGCTTCGGCCCGCGGCGCGCGCAGCTCGTGCGCGAGGCGCTGGCGGGGATCCTCGGCCGCTCCGGGCGCCGGCGGGCCCGCCGCTGGCACATGGCGCGAGCGAGCGCGGAGGAACCGCGCCCGCCGGCGCCGGAGGATGCCCTCTTGCTCGAGATCGACGCCGAGTACCGCCGGCGAGCCGCGGCCGGCGAGCTGCGCACCATCGCCCCGCGCCGCTTCAACCCGGAGGGCAAGGCTTGGCTCCCGATCCTGCACGCCGACCGCGGCCGCTGGCGTTTCACGGCCCTGTTCTCGAACACCGCGCGCGCCCACGAGCTGGGCACGAGCGGCGACTGGGTCGTCATCTACTACGAGTGCGACGGCGACGAGGACCAGTGCACCGTGATCACCGACCGC
>DATKBQ010000105.1:0-2407 GCA_035546375.1 Planctomycetota bacterium
CGCCGCACCGCGTAGACCCCTTACCCTGAGCTCATGCTCCCCTCCACCCGTCTCCTCGCCGCGCTCTCCCTCCTCGTCGTCGTCGCGGCTCTCCAAGGTCAAGGGGGCCGAGGGAGCCAAGGGGGCCGAGAGCGCCCGCCCGAGCGCCGCCCGGGCCTCTCGATCACCTGCAGCCCGGGCAGCGTGACCCTCTCGGGCAAGCGCGTCGACACCCCCAACCCGATCGCCTACGCGCTGGACCGCGCCGGTCCAGGCAGCACGATCGAGGTCCTGCCCGGCGACTACCCGGCCTTCGCGCTGGGCCTGAACAGCCGCGCCGTCTGGAGCTCGCGCTCACCCGGCGGCACGCGCGCCGAGCCCGTGCGCGTGCGCGCACGCGGGAAGGTGCGCATCCGCCCCGGCAAGAGCGGCGACACGATCGCGATCGCCCAGCAGGTGCCCTGCGCCTGGGTGACGTTCGAGGGGCTGGAGATCGAGCCCGGCAACCGCGCCGGGATCATGTTCTACGTGCTCGGCCCGTCGCAGTCCCACCAGGGCTTCCACTTCATCGACTGCGACATCATCGGGAGCTGGGACCACGTCGCGAAGAGCGGGCGGCCCTCCAAGTGGGGCGTTTGGGCCAGCGGCCTCGACGACTTCGTGTTCCGCGGCGCGACGCGCCCGGCGGTGATCCGCGACATCCAGCGCGAGCACGCCTTCTACCTCAACAACCCGCGCGGCGACATCACCATCGAGAACGTGCAGGCCTCGCGCCTGGGCCGCACCTTCTGCCAGTTCCGCGCGCCGGCCGACGCGGGGCCGCCCGGCCGCGGGACGATCACCGTCAAGAACTGCACGGTCGAGGACGCCTGCATCGCCGCCGGCGACGGCTACAAGGGCGGCTCGGCCTTCACCGTGGCGGGACGGCTGACGGGCAAGATCGTGTTCGAGAAGAACTCCTACCGGGCGGGCTTCGACCCGCAGATCCGCAACCTGAGGCGCGAAGGGGAGCCCTTCGGGACCGGCGCGTTCGTGTGCTGGGACGCCGGCGGACAGCCCAACGGGACGCTGATCCTCGAGGACAACGTCTTCGAGATGGCCCCCGGCTGCGGGGACCGGCCGCTGGTGTCCATCGGCGGCTGCCGCGAGCTGGTGATCCGCGGGCGGAACCGCTTCCTGGCCGGCGGCTTCGACACGGCCTTGCACGTGGACCCCCAGCAAGAGGGGCGGCTGACGAGCACGCCGGTCGGCTCGATCGCCTTCGACCCCGCGACCGAGGTCCGCGGATCGATCCGCGTGCGCGGCGAGGTGGTCGAGCCCGGAGAGCTCGCGCGCGAGGGCGCGAAGGCCCGCTGAGCCCCGCTTTACCGGGCGGTCACTTCAGCTTCGCCAGCTCGGCGAGCTTGGCGGCGCGCTGTCCGGCCTTCGTGCCGGCGTGCTTCTCCGCCAAGCGCTCGAGCCCCTTGACGGTCGGGTCCTCGGGCCCCTTGTCGGCCAGCTTCTTCTCGATCTGGGCCAAGGCCTTCGCCGCATCCAGCTCCGCCTGGCCGATCTTCGCCTTCAGCTCGTTCGCCGGGGCGCAGAGGTCGTCCTCGCCCTTGGCGCCCTTGAGGAAGCTCGCGATCTCCGCGTCCGCCTCCAGCACGAACCCACTTTCGAGCATGCGCTCGATCCGCGCCAAGCTCGCCTGGGAGCGGCTGACGATCTCGGCCTCCGCCGCCTTCGCGGCCTCCGCCTCCTCGTCCTCGCCCGCGGCGAGCTTGCGCGCCAGCGCGAGCGCCGAGGCGATGTTGCCCTTGGCGTAGTCGGTCCAGACCTTCTTCACGGCCGAGGGCGTGCCCTCGGGCGCGGCCTTGCGCAGGCGCACCTGCTCGTCGATCGCGTCCTCGATCTTCTTCTTCATCGCCAGCGGGTTGCCCGAGAGCAAGAGCTTGCCCTCGTTGGAGAGCAGCGCGCAGGCCGGCAGGCCCGACCCTTCGGGGTTCAAGGGCCGCTCGCTGGTCCACATGGCCTGGGTCCCGTACCAGCGCTGGCGCAGGCCGAAGGCGACCGCGTCGTCGGGCCTCGCACCTTGGGACTCGACGAAGATCACGGCGAGGTCGTCGCCGTACTCCTCTTGCAGCTTGAGGGAGGCCGGCACGGACCCCCCGATGCAGCCCGGTCAGCGCGTGCCCCAGAAGTCGATCAGCACCGGCTTCCCGCGCAGGTCCTCCAGCGTCTTCACGCCGCGCGCGTTGAACGGGGCCTCGCGGAAGGTGTAGGCGACGGTCTTGCCGTCGCCGCCCCCACCTACCGGCGCGGCGGCGCCGAGCGTGGGGACGATGGCGAGGGCGCCGAGCGCCGGGGCGAGGGCGAAGAGCAGCGTTCGTTTTGCGGGGATCAAGGCCGGGCCTCCAGTTCTCAGGGCTCCACGCTAGCCCGCGGCGCA
>DATKBQ010000106.1:0-6592 GCA_035546375.1 Planctomycetota bacterium
GGCACTACCAGCCGCTGGCCTGGATGAGCTTCGCCTTGGACTGGACCCTGTGGGGCGGCTCGGCGGAGCGGATCCACCAGGTGAACCTCGCGCTCCACGCGGGCCTAGCCGTGCTCGTCTACTGGCTGTTCTCTCGCCTCCTGCGCGCGGCGGCGCCGGGCGCGAGCGCTGCGCATCCCGTCGGGGCCTCGATGGCCGCGGCGGCCGGCGCGCTCGCCTTCGCGGTGCACCCCCTGCGCGTGGAGTCCGTCGCCTGGGCCACCGAGCGGCGCGATCTGCTCTCGGGGCTCTTCCTGATCGCGTGCGTGCTCGCATGGCTGCGGCGGATCGAGGGCGGCGGCCGCGGGTGGCTCGCGCTCGCGCTCGCGGCGTATGCGGCGTCGCTCCTCTCGAAGGCCTGGGGCATGACGCTGCCGGTCGTGCTGCTCGTGCTCGACGTCTGGCCACTCCGGCGGCTCGAGGGTACGCAGCGGCCGATGCGGCGCCTGGCCGAGCTGGCGGTGGAGAAGCTGCCCTTCGTGCCCTTCGCGCTGGGCTGCGCCGTTCTCGCGGCAACGGCCCAGGCGAGCGATTCCGCGGTCGTCTCCTGGAGCGAGCACGGTCTCGCGCAGCGCATCGCCCAAGCCTCGTATGGCCTCGTGTTCTACGTCGCCAAGACGATCGCTCCGGTGCGGCTCTCGAACCTGTACCTGCTCGAGCTTCCGCTCGATCCGCTGCGCCCCGTCTACCTGGCTTCGATGGCTGCCGTGGTCGCTGCCACCGCGCTCCTGTGGCGCGCGCGGCATCGCCTCCCGGCCGCCCTCGCGGCCTGGGCGAGCTACGCGATCATCGCGTCGCCGGTGCTCGGCTTCCTGCAAAGCGGAACGCAGGAGGTGGCCGACCGCTACAGCTACCTCGCCTGCTTGCCGCTGGCGGCGCTGGCCGGCGGAGCCGCGCTCGCGGGCACGATCCGCCCGCGCTGGCGCGCCACCACCTGGGTGGTCGCCCTGGCGGCCATCGCCGCGCTCACCACGGCGAGCTGGCGGCAGACGCTCGTGTGGCGCGACTCGGAGAGCCTCTGGCGGCGAGCGGTCGAGGTGCAGCCGGGGAGCTACATCGCTCGCCACAACCTCTCCACTGCGCTGCACCAAGAAGGGCGCATCGGCGAGGCGATCGACGAAGCGCTGGAGTCGATCCGCTGCAGGCCCGGCAAGGGCAACGAGTACGCGCGCTACCACCTCGGGCTCCTGCACTTGCAGCGGGGCGATTTCGAGCGCGCCCTCGAGGCGTGGCGGGGCGCGCTCGAGCTGGACCCGGGTCATCCTCCGAGCCTTCGCGCGGCGGTCAACGAGCTCGGAGGGCGAGGCCGCAACGGGGAGGCGATCGGGCTCCTGGGGCGCGCGCTCGAGGCGCAGCCCGCCCATGCGTGGGCGCGCGGCGAGCTCGCGCGCCTGTCCCTGGCGGGCGGCGATCGCGGCCGCGCAGAGGAGCTCTGGATCGAGGGCCTGCGCCTCGACGGCACCTGGGTCGCGGGACACGTCGGGCTCGGCAGGCTCCGCATCGCCCAGGGGCGCCTCGCCGAGGCCGAAGCGAGCCTGCGCGCGGCCCTCCAGCTCGGCGGGCCGGCGGTCGAGCCCCTGGTCCTGCTCGGACGGGTCCTGCGCGCCACGGGACGCCGCCAGGAGGCCGAGGCCTGCTGGGAGCGCGCGCTGGCGATCGATCCAGAGGCCGGCGAGGCTCGAACCCTGCTCGGGCACAGCCGCCGGTCGCCCTGAGGCGGGGCCGCGATCCCCTCCCGCGCCGGGCAACACATTTCGAACCCGCGCCAGGCGCCTGGGACGAGCTGGGAGCGACGAGGGGGGATCGTAGCGCCGCGTTCGAATGCTATTAATGACGCGCCGTAGCCGGCGGAAGGCATTCGACCCTCCCCGCTGGCGCGCCCTTTGCTGGCGCGCCGCACGCCGCGCGCTCCCAGCGCGCTGCCCGTACCCGAGACCCTCCATGAAGATGAACCGCAGCCTGCTCGCGTCCGCCTGGACCCTGCCCTTCTTGATCGCCCTCGCCGCCCCGGCGGACAGGCCGAGCTTCCATCCCGCCCAGGGTCTGGTCGTGACCAAGACGTTCACGACGCAGAACCACGCCGTGCTGGAGGACATGCAGATGAGCATGGGCGGCCAGTCGCACCCGATGCCGGAGATGAGCATGGAGATGGACATCGAGCAGACGGTGGAGGTCACCGACACCTACGCCGAGGTCTCCGGCGGCAAGGTCATGAAGCTCGTGCGGCGCTTCGACACGCTCTCCGGCCAGGGCTCGATGTCCACGGACGTCCCGGGCATGGGCGCGCAGGACAAGGACGTCACGATCGCGAGCGCGCTGGAGGGCAAGACGGTCGTCTTCACTTGGAACGAGGACACCGGCGAGCACGAGATCGCCTACGCCGGCGGAGACGGCGACCAGGCGCTGCTCGAGGGCCTGGAGGAGCCGATGGACCTGCGCGCGCTCCTGCCCGAGGAGGACGTGGAGGAGGGCGCGACCTGGGAGATCGACGTCAAGTCCCTGACCTCGGTCCTGATGCCGGGAGGCGACCTGAAGCTCGAGCCGGAGGACGAGGAGATCAGGCAGATGCCCGGCATGGGCGGCAACCTGTCGAACCTGTCCGATCTCCTGGGTGACACCGTCCAGGGTCAGGCGACCGGCGAGTACCGTGGCAAGCGCACGGTCGACGGCGTGGAGGTCGCTGTGATCGGCCTCAAGATCGAGATCAAGAGCTCGAGCGACATGACCGAGCAGGTCCGCGAGAACATGCAGAACTTGCCGCCGGGCATGCCCAAGATGGAGGTCGACCACGTCGACGTCGACCTCGAGATGACCGGCGAGGGCACGCTCTACTGGGACCTCGCGGCGGGGATCGTGCACTCCTTCGAGTTCTCCGGCACGGCGCGCACGGTGGTCGACATCGGGATGTCGATCGAGCAGGGCGAGGGCACGATGGAGTTCGAGCAGACGATGGAGATGTCGGGCACGTTCGGCTCGAAGCTCGCGACCTCGAAGGGCTGAGCTTGGCGAGTCCCAGGACGGCACAGCGCGCCGCCCTGCGCAGCGGTCCTGCGACGGCATTGCGGGCGGCGGGCTCACGGCCGGCGGCTCTGCTGGCCGCGGCACTGCTCGCGCTCCCGGTTCACCCGGCGGCGCCCGCCCGTGGCGGCGACGCGCGCGACGAAGCGCGCTCGCTGGCGGCCGCCGGCAAGTGGCAGGAGGCGGCGGAGACGCTCCAGGTCTACCTGCGCTCCGCGATCGGCGACTGGGAGGTCCACGACCTGCTAGGGCAGGCGCTCCTGAAGCTCGGGCGCCGGGACGAGGCCGCGTACGCCTTCGCGACCGCGATCGAGCGGCTCGAGCCCTCGGACGAGCACCAGAAGCGCTCTTCGCAACTGGCTCGGCAGCTCCAGAAGGCCGATCCGCTGAACCTCCGGCGCGATGCCTTCCTGCGCAAGTCCGCCCGCTCGCTGCGCGAGGTGGCCGAGCAGCTCGACGACGGCGGCCACCGCGAGCGCGCGCTGGAGGTGCTCGAGCGCATCCGGCCGCTGGCCGCGGGCGACGCCGGCGAGCTGGCCCGCCTCGACGCGCGCATCGCGGCGATCCGCGCCACGACCACCGAGGTCAGCCTCGACGAGGCCACGATCGCCGAGCGTCCGCCGGGCGGCTGGCCGCTGCTCCAGCTGGAGAGCGCCCACTACGACCTGCGCGCGAACCTCGAGCCGCAGGTGGCGCAGAGGGTGGCGGACGTGATGGACGACATCTTCGCCTCCTACGTCCAGATCTACTTCGACGGCGACGCGAAGCGGGTCAGCTCGCGCAAGGCGCGGATCCGCATCTGGCCGACCCACGAGGACATGCTCTCGGTCTGGAGCGGTCCGACCTCGGTCGGCGGCTGGTGGTCGCCGGGCGAATGGCAGGTCACCTGCTACGACACGCGCCCCGATACGGGCTCGCTCGACCCGATGCTCCAGACCCTGTTCCACGAGGCCAGCCACCAGTTCATGAGCATGCTCGGAGAGGGCGCGCCGGCCTGGATCAACGAGGGCACGGCCTCGTTCTTCGAAGGCGCCAAGGCGATGGCCGACCACCGGGTGCTCTGGCCGGACGCCGCGCGCGACCGCCTGGGGACGTTGAGGGAGTTCCTCGCGCACGACACGCCGCCGAGCGTGGCCGACGTGATCGGCTACGGCGGCCCGGGCTCGTATCCGGGCGAGTACTACGCCTTCGGGTGGGGCCTCGTGTACTTCCTGCAGCAGTTCGAGGATCCGCGCACGCTGGAGTACGTCTACCGGCCGCTGTACGCGCGCTACCGCGACGTGGCGATCCAGCGCGGCAGCGACTCGCGCAAGCTCTTCGACGAGGTCTTCATCGGGCCCAAGCCGCCGCTCTTCCCCAGCTTCGAGGCCTTCGAGCAGCTCTGGAAGAGCTGGATCCAGGAGGAGGTGTGGCCGCTCCATTTCGGCCCGGAGGTGCGCCAGCGACGCGAGCGGTTGGTCCAGCGCTACGTCGCCGCCGCGGACGCCGCGCGCGGCAAGTCGCGCTCGCCGGTCTCCGAGGTTGAGCTCGGCCTGCGCGCCCTGGGCCACGTCGAGTTCATCCGCACGCGCCTGGACCCTCCCGAAACTCCCGATCCGGCGCTGATCGCGCGGCAGGCGGACCTGCTCGAGCGGGTCGGTCGCGCCGCCAGCGCCGCTCCGCTGCTCGAGGAGCTGCTCCGGCTCGCGGCCGAGGAGAGCTATCCCATCTCCCCGGCGGAGTACGAGGCGCTCGAGCAGCGGCTTTCGCGCATCGACCGGAAGAACGCGCCCTTGCGGCTGGCGCGCACCCGCGCCCAGAACCTCGCCGTGCCCGCGCGCAGGCTGCTCGCGGAGTACGAGGCCGCCAAGCCGCCGATGATCCTGCGCGCGTACTCCTTCGCGAAGCTCGCCGGAGTGGCGCTCCAGGATCACGGCGGGCTGCTCGCCTCGGCCGAGCGCCTGCGCGACGTCGCCCGCGCGGCGGACCTCCTGCGCGGCGCGCTCTATCCGCTGGCGGGATCGAGCTGGAAGACGCTCTTCACCAACCCCGAGGTGGACTTCGAGCGGAGCGAGAAGCGGGTCGCGATCGAGGGCACGCGCTACGTCGGGCGCATCTGCACCGACGTGCCGCTCTCGGGCGAGTACGAGATCCGCGCCCGGTTCCTGCGCGAGGGCGAACCGTCCCGCGGCACCTTTCACGGCCTCGTCGTCTCCGGCACGGAGGATGCCGACTGGATGGTGATCGGCTTCGACTGGAAGGGGCGGCTCGGGCTCAAGTGGATCACGGTCGCGGGCGGCGGCACGTCGGACAAGGCGATCGCCTGGAGCGACCTCTCGGCGCCGTTGGAGTCGAGCGAGCCGCTCGAGCTGGCCGTGCGCGTCTTCCCGGACGGCCGGATCGTGGTGCGAGCCGGCGAGCGCGAGCCGGTGGAGTTTCAGGCTCCGCTCGCGCTGCCCTCGAAGGGCTTCGCCGGCATCTACGCCAAGGACGGCCGGACGGTCTTGGAGAACGCGCTGGTCGAGGTGTTCCCGTGAGCGGCGGCGAGCCGCCGCGCTACGCACCCACGAGAGCTTTCCCGCCCTACGCCTTCCTCCCCGGCCGCGACCCGCACCCGACCGGCGACCCGCGCGGGCACTCCTTCGGCGCGGAGCGCCCGCTGCCCCCGCACCTGGGGCCGGAGCGCTGGCGCGAGGACGAGGAGTACCTCCACGGCGTCGACCTCTACAACCACGGCTACCTCTGGGAAGCGCACGAGGCCTGGGAGGGACGCTGGCACCAGGCGCGCGGCGATACGCTGCACGCTGACTTCCTCCAGGGCCTGATCCAGTGCGCCGCCGCGTGCCTCAAGCTGCGCCTGGATCAACCGCGCGGCCTGGAGCGACTAGCCGAGATGGGCACCGCGCGGCTCGAGCGCGTCGCCCGCGAGGCCGGCCCGCGCTACATGGGCCTCGACGTGGCGGCGTTCGTCGAGGCCTTCCGCGGCTTCGCCGCTCGCGCCACCTCCACCGACCAGCGCCCCCCGATCGTCCTGAATTCGGCAACTTTCGAGTCGTAGTCAAAATTCCACTTTCTCGGCCGGCAGCCGCAGGAGGAGATAAGGGAGGCCTGGAAGGGCGCGGGGGTCCCCGGGGTGGCGTTAAGATTGGGCTTCCACTGGCAGTCTTACAGAGAGGTCCCCCATGCGTTTCCTGCAAACCTGCGCCGCGTTCACCCTCGCTTCGACCGTTCTTCCCGCCGCTTTCGGCCAGACCGGCGTGCTCGACCAGGTCAGTCCGGCTCCGGCCGGTCAGAACAGCGCCTGGTTCAACGGAGACGCGCCCTCGCTCGTCTGGCAGGCCCAGGTGCGCGCAGGGATCGCCGGACAGCTCGAGGGCTTCAACCTCCATCTCGCCGGAGGGGCGGGAGCCCAGCTCCACGTGCGCCTGCGCGCGGGCGACGGCTGGAACACGACCCCGATCCTGTTCCAGGTCCAACTGACCAAGGCAACCGGGAACAACGAGACGGTCTTCGTCGACGCGACTTCCGCAGGCCTGCAGCTCGCGGTCGGCAGCAC
>DATKBQ010000107.1:0-3520 GCA_035546375.1 Planctomycetota bacterium
GGCGCCGTCGTGAAGCGCGCGGTCGCGGAGTACGGCTGGTACGACGCGTCCACGCTGAAGGAGCCGTACCGCATCGAGGGCAAGAAGACGATGGGCTTCGAGCTGGCGGAACAGCTCGGCTGGGACCTGCCGGACGTGATCATCTACCCGACCGGCGGTGGCGTCGGGATGATCGGGATGTGGAAGGCGTTCGAGGAGCTGCGTGCGATCGGGTGGCTGCCGCAGAACGGGAAGCGACCGCGCTTCGTCGCGGTGCAGGCCTCGGGCTGCGCCCCGATCGTGAAGGCGTTCCACGAAGGGAAGGACGAGTCCGAGCCCTGGCCCGACCCCAAGACGGTCGCGGCGGGCCTGCGCGTTCCGAAGGCCCTCGGCGACTTCCTGGGGCTGCGCATCATCCGCGAGTCGAAGGGTGCCGCGATCGACGTCCGCGACGAGCGGATCCTCGAGATGATGCGGGTCGTCGGGGTCATGGAGGGGCTCCTCGCGTGCCCCGAGGGCGCCGCGGCATTTGAGGCCGCGTACCAGCTGCGACAGGCCGGCGTGATCCAGGAGCGCGAGGACGTGGTCGTGTTCAACACCGGCGCCGGGATGAAGTACTTCCAGGACCTGCCGGGATCGGCGCCCCTCCGCCTCACGAAGGGCGAGATCATGCCGCGCGTAGAGCCGGGCGAGGGCTAGGGTGGCTGCGGTGAAGATCGCGGACGACATCCTTGGCCTTGTCGGGAACACGCCGCTGGTGCGCCTCTCGAGGCTCAGCAAGGGCCTCCGGCCCACGATCCTCGGGAAGCTCGAGCACCTGAACCCGGGCGGCTCGGTCAAGGACCGCATCGGCCTGGTCATGATCGAGGACGCCGAGCGCCGGGGGCTGCTGAAGCCAGGCGGGACGATCGTCGAGCCGACCAGTGGCAACACTGGCGTGGGCCTGGCGATGGCCGCCGCGATCAGGGGCTACCGCCTGATCTGCACGATGCCGGACAAGATGAGCCAGGAGAAGCGCGATCTGCTGCGCGCCTACGGCGCGGAGGTCGTCATCTGCCCGACGGCCGTGCCCCCAGAGCACCCCGAGTCCTACTACCGCGTCGCGGAGCGCCTGGCCAAGGAGATCCCGAACGGCTTCCAGCCGAACCAGTACTACAACCCGGGCAACCCCGAGGCGCACTACCGCACCACCGGCCCCGAGATCTGGGACCAGACCGACGGCAAAGTGACGCACCTGGTGATCGGCGTGGGCACCGGCGGCACGGTGAGCGGGGCGGGAAAGTACCTCAAGGAGCAGGACCCCAAGGTCCAGGTCATCGGCGCCGACCCCGAGGGCTCCATCTACACCGGGGACATCCACCCCTACAAAACGGAGGGGATCGGCGAGGATTTCTACCCGGGCACGTTCGACCCTTCGCTGGTCGACCGGTGGTTCCGCGTCACCGACCGTGACGGGCTGCTGACCGCGCGCCGCATCACGCGCGAGGAGGGGATCCTCGTCGGCGGATCCGCCGGCACCGCGATGTTCGCCGCGCTGGAGCTGGCCAAGGAGCTCGATGAGAAGGCGATGATCGTGGTGCTCTTCCCGGACTCGGGCCGCTCCTACCTGTCCAAGATCTACAACGACGAGTGGATGCGCCAGAACGGCTTCTTCGAGCGTGCGATCCCCGCGACCGTGCGCGACGTGATGAAGGAGCGCGAGGGCGACGTGCCGGAGATCGTGGTCGTCTCGAAGAGCGAGACCGTGCGCTCTGCCATCGACACGATGCAGAAATACGGGATCTCGCAGATCCCCGTGGTGAGCGACGGGAAGGCCGCAAGCGTCCAGGACATCGTCGGCAGCATCCAGGAGCGGACCATGCTGGACCGGGTGTTCCGCGATCCCAGCATCGTCGACCAGAAGGTCGAGAGCCTGATGGAGGCGCCTTTCCCGGTCGTCCAGGCGGGCGAGGACATCGAGCGCCTCTACGCGGAGCTGGCCTCCGGCGTTCCCGCCCTGGTCGCCGCCCAGGACGACCGCCCGGTGGGGATCATCACGAAGGCCGACCTACTGGAGTTCGTCGCCCACCAGCGCAAGCGTCGCTAAGGCCAAACTGCTCCATCAGGGGGTGGCTCGCGTCGCTTGCCTACATGGTCGCGAGAGAGTGGCCCGGCCCCGTCGGAGTCGGTCTGGCGCGATCAGGGTCCCCCGCCAATCGTCAACGAGGTCAAGTTCGCCGCTGGGAGACCAACAAGACGTCTCGCCGACTTCAGATTCGCTCGGCTGAGGAAGCGTCCTTACTGCCGAGGCCCTTCCTTCTTCACTAACCCGGCTTGCAAGCACTCGTATATTTCCACTTTTCAACAGGAGGTGGCCCTAAATGAGCGCTTTCGCGTATGGCCGACTCACGAGGGAGCAGGAGCAAGTCTCCAGCGCGGCGGACTCCGGTCGGGACGACAGGAAGACGATCTTCGCGTATGTCGCGGCGCTCGCCGCGGTCATTCCAGCGGAGATCTTGGCTCTTCATGGGCTGATCGTCGCCGCGACGACGGCCACGACCATCGATGGGCAAGGTGCTACGACCACAGCCGTCGTTGCCCGGGATCTTCTCAGTTGGTCGTTCCTAGGCCTCCTAGTCCTGAGCGTCATCTTGACGGCGGGCGGACTCGGTCGGCTTCGCCCAAAGGGCCCGGCAGACGTCCTGCGCTTCGTACTTCCGGCGCTGGCGTTCGTCGGATGGACGATGCTCCAGAGAGCGACGGCCTTTGACGCCGTCGCGCCTTGGCTGGACTCGCGGACCCGCACGGTAGTGGGACTCTTCCTTGCCGCGCTTGTCCTGTTTGTGGCGACACGTCTGGCGGATCCAAGAGCGAGGTAGTGCCACCGAAGAATGGGAAGCGGGCTGCGATCATCACCAAGGCCGACCTACTGGAGTTCGTCGCCCACCAGCGCAAGCGTCGCTAGAAGGTCGGCGGGCTGAAGCTCGTCGCCTGGGTGACGTACGAGAAGAGCATGAGCACCGCCGCGGTGACCGCTGGGGCCGCCTGCGTCGCCCCCGGCATCGCCCGGTAAGCGCTCCACGCGGCCCAGGCCGCCCAACCGCCGAAGACGACGCCCGCAATGTGCGCGGCATCTTGCCAGGGGTAAGCGCCTGAGCACGGCGGGAAGCACGCGATGAGCCCGGCCACGCCGTTCCCGAGGAACACCCACACGAACGCCAGCACCGCGAGCGCCAGCATCGCGCCACGTACGCCCGCCGTCGCCGCCGCGATGGGCGAGTTCCACCAGCCATAAAGCAGCGCGAGCGAGAGCAGGGTCAACGCCTCCCCGATCGCGATCGGATCGCCCGTTCCGAAGAGGTCGATCCAGACGTCGATCAGGACGTGGAACAGGCTCGCCGCGATAGCGGCGCCTTGTAAGAGTAGGACCCTCGCGCTCATGCGCGCGCGAGTCTAGGAGGCTCCTCAGCGGCCCGCGCTCATACTTGGCCCACGTGACGGACACCGGAGTCGCCCCGCGCAAGCTCGGCTTCGAGACGCTTGCGATCCACGCGGGACAGGA
>DATKBQ010000108.1:0-4986 GCA_035546375.1 Planctomycetota bacterium
GTCGGGCGGCTGGGAGAGCGCGTCGGCGGCGAGCGCATCGATGCGCTCGCGGGCGCGCGGCCACTCGGCGGCTCCGCCCGGACAGGGCGCGATCACGAACAGGCGCTGCGCGGCGTGGTCGATGGCGACCAGCTCCTCGAACAGATCGAGCGTCGCGTTCGGCACCGGCCAGCGCTCGCGCGCCGCGCGCGGCACGCGTGGCTCCAGGGCGCAGGCCCATTCGTAGGCGAACCAGCCGACCCAGCCGCCGCAGAAAGGCGGCAGCTCGCGTGGCGGGCGCGGCGCCGCGCGCGAGCGCAGCACCGCGCGCAGCGCTCCCTCCGCGCCGGCTTCCAAGAGCTGCTCGCCCGCCGCCGTCGTCAGCACCGAGTCGCTGGGCCCGCCGCGGAAGCGTGCCACGGGGTCGACGGGCAGGAAGGAGTAGCGGGCCAGCCGCGCCGGCCCCTCGACCGATTCGAGCAGCGCGACCTCGCGACCGCGCTCGCGCAGCGCGAGGTAGAGCCGCACCGGCGTCGAGCCGTCGGCGGGCCAAGTGGCCCAGGCCAAGCGGAAGGTGTCGGCCTCGCGCGGGCCGGAGTGCTCCAAGGGCGGGTTCATTGCTCGTGCGGCTACGAAAAAGGCCTCCGCGCGGCGGAGGCCTCGAGGGGCTCTGGCGGGAGCGGGACGGCTAGCGAGGTCCGCCCGGGCCGGAGTGCCCCTCGGGCCCTCCGCGCCAAGGCCAGCCGCCATGCGCGCTCCAGGTGTTCACGGTCGGAAGTATACCGGATCCCGCCGGCCGGCCTGCGAGGCGAGCCCGGACCTGCTCAGTGGCGCCAAGCCTGCGAGATCTCGCCGGGCTTGAACTTCAGGACCAGGCTGTAGGAGAAGCCCTTGTTCGAGACGCGGACCCAGGAGTTGACCTTGAGGGTCGCCAGCGTGACCGGCTCCTGGATGACGATGGGCTTGCCCTTCTCGTCTACGCCTCCGGAGATCTCGCGCGTGCCGTCGGCGATCAAGACCTTGGGCTCCTGGGGCCGCGCGTACTCGATGTCGGTCGGCGCCGGCATGGTTGCGACCGGCGTGCCGTCGGGGGCGTAGAAGACCAGCACGTCCTGGGTGAACTGGAAGCCCTCGGGGAAGCGCGGCCCAATGGGCACTGGGGGCGCGGCAGTCTGCGCGCCGTCCTGGATCCCCTGGCCGCCGGGCTCCGCCTTCGGCGCAGGTGGCGCGCTCGCCTTGGGCACGCCGGCTCCGCGGAAGGCGACGAGGTAGGTGCCGCGCGGCAGCTCGGGCTCGAGCACGGGCCGGCTCGTGGCGAAGGCGCCCAGGTAGATCGCGCCCCGCTCCACGGACACGTCGCGCAGGTTGGAGACGCCGACCGCCTCGATCTCCATGGTGGGGAAGAAGAGCAGGTAGTCGTAATTGGTGATGATCGCGTAGTTGGGGAGCGGCGCACGCGACGCGGCGCCGTCCTCGCCCTTGGACGCGACCGTCGCCGTGCCCGGTGAGGAAGCCCACTGGTCCGCGGCCGCCACTTTGGTCTGGTCGAAGACGACCTCCGCCGGCCGCAGGTCGGCGGGGAGGTCCTGCTCGAACACGGTGCGCGCCATGTCCAGGCCGGGCTGGATGCTCGCCGCGCAGCGGAAGCCGAGCGAGTCGGTCTGCTGGAAGCGCTCGGTGGCGCGCCGGGTGGTCAGGCGCGCGGCGAGGAGCGGCTCCTGGAAGCAGCCGCTGACCACCACCCGCTTGTTCGCGTCCCAGGTGGTGATCGCGTCGACCTTGCGGCGCTGCGCACCCTTGCCGACCAGCACCCCGAGGTCCTTGTAGCCGGGGTAGGCGATGAAGGGCGAGGCCGTCCATTCCCAGACGTTGCCGCTCAGGTCGTGGATGCCCTGGGAGGTCGCCCCCTCGATCATCGAGCCCACCGGCAGCGGCGCATTGATGGTCATCGCGCTGGTGACGGCCTTCTTGTCATCGGGGTCGGTTCCCCAGGGATAGGGGTTGGCAGTCTTGCCGCGTCCGGCGCGCTGGAACTCGAACTCGGTCGGCAGGCGCACGCCGGCCCAGCGGGCGTAGGCCTGCGCATCGGCGTAGTCGACGTACACGACGGGCCGGGTCTCGACGCCCTTCGGCACGGCCCAGGGCTTTCCCTGCCAGTTGTTCCGCCACCACAGGCCGCGGTCGAAGGGTGGGCGGTCGGGGGCCGGGTCGCCGGCCGCCTGCGCCGCCCGGCGGCGCGCCTCCTGCTCGTCGAGGTACTCCTTCTGCGCCGCGTCGATGACCCCCGCGGCCCAGTTCTGTGGCGGCCGGTGGCCGGTCGCCTGCACGAAGGCGAGGTACTGCTCGTTGGTGACCTCGTTCACCATCATGAAGAAGTCGTCGACGCGGATCTCGTGGAGCGGAGTCTCCTTGCTCTGGATCCGGAACATGAACTCGCTCTGCTCCGCGATCGTCTCCACCTCCTTGACGGGCACGCCGATCTTGGTCGGCCCACCCTCGACGAGCACCATTCCCGGCGGCGGGTTCGCCTTGGGGCGGCCCTGGAGCGGAGCGAGGGGCCCGCTGGCGACGAGCGGGAGCAGGAAGAGGGACATCATCACGGGGAGACCTCGGGGGACCAATGGAGGGCGGCCGATCGCGCCGGCCGCCCGGCTAGTCTCTAGGTGGCAGGGCGGAAGATGTTACAAGCGCGGCGAGGTGGGGCAACCCACCTGCGCGCGGCTACTCTCCATGCGCGCGGGGATGGCGCGCCTGCCCTTACGGACCCGTCATGGCCCGCAGGCTCGCCGTCGCGGCCGCCGGCAGCCCCGAGGCTTGGCGATCCAGGTCGGGCTGGCGCAGCCAGTCCACCCCGTGCTCCTCCAGCATGGGCATGAAGACCGCCAGCATGGCCGGATCGAAGGCGCGCCCGCTCTGGGACTGGAAGTAGTCCAGGACGCGCGTCAGCTCCCAGGGCTCCTTGTAGGAGCGGCGCGTGGCCAGGCTGTCGAACACCTCGACCACCCCCAGGATGCGCCCCGGGAGCGAGATCGCCTCGCCGCGCGCGCGCGCCGGGTAGCCCGTGCCGTCCCACTTCTCGTGGTGCTCGGCGATCCAGCGGCAGACCTCGCGCAGCCGTCCGCGATTGCCGAGCTTCTCCGCCCCCAGGGAGGGATGGCGCTGGACCTCGCGGTACTCCGAAGCGGTGAGCGGCCCCTTCTTCGTGAGGAAGCCCAGGTCGTCCAGGTAGATCTTCCCGTAGTCGTGGGCGATCGCGGCGAGCTGGAGCTTCTCGCGCGTGGTCACGTCGACCCCGACCGCCTGGGCGAGGAGGTCGCAATAGCGCCGGGTGCGCTGGCCGTGGCCGGCGGTGTACGGATCGATGCGCTCGATCGTGTTGGCGACCATGCCGGAGACGATCTCGGCCAGCTCGGTGAAGTCGAGGTTCTCGCGGTCGCAGGCGCGCTCGCGCAGGGCGCGGTGGATGCGCGCGCCCAAGAGGACCGGATCGACCGGCTTCTGCAGATAGTCGAAGGCCCCTCCCTTGATGGCCGAGACCGCCGCATCGAGCGCGGGATAGCCGGTCATCAGGATCACCAGCGTGCCCGGCTGCAGGTTGCGCGCGGCCCGCAGCACCTCGGCCCCGTCGGGGCACCCGTCGAAGACGACGTCGGTGACCACGGCGTCGAAGACGCGGCGCGAGAGGGCGCTGATCGCCGCGCTCGTGCTGGCCGCCAAGTGCAGGTCGAACCCTTGATCCTCGAGAATGGCGGCCAGCGCCTCGAGCGCGTGCGGCTCGTCGTCGACCAACAGGACTGAAGGCATCTCCAGAGCTCCCCCACGGAGCCTAAGCATCCTGGATCCAGGCGGTAAAGAACTTGTTGGCAAGCTGTGGAGCCGGCGTTGGCAACCTTGGGAAAGCCGAAGCCGGTCCGCCGGATAGAATCCGCGGACCCGCCGGCGTCCGGTTCCGATCATCTCCACTAGATCTCGCGGCGAGGGTAGGAGCAGACACCATTCCTGTGGGGGGCACGCCGGATCGATGGGTCGGAACGATCCCCCCCGGCATGCGGGGGCTGCGCCTGGACCGGTGCCTGAGCGTCCTGATCCCGGGAATCTCGCGGACGCACGTCGTGGAGCTGATCCGCTCCGGCGCCGTGCGCCTCGGGGGCAGCTCGGCGGCCCGGCCGAGCCAGGAAGTCGAGGCGGGGCAGACGGTCGAGGTCGAGCTGCGCGAGCGCGCCTCGCGGCCGGCCGGCCCCGCGCGAGCGTTGCACGTCGTCTACGAGGACGCGCACATGGCGATCCTCGACAAGCCGCCGGGCGTGCTCGCGCACCCGACCGGCGTCGCACGCGGCGGCACGATCTCGGAGCTCGCGCAAGAGCGCTACGGCGAGCTGCCCTCGCTGCAGGGAGCCGACCGGCCGGGGATCGTGCACCGGCTCGACGCCGGGACGAGCGGCTTGATGGTGATCGCGCGCACCGAGCCGGCTTTCGAGCACCTGATGCAGCAGTTCCGCTCGCGGAGCGTGGTGAAGAGCTACTTGGCGCTCGTCTACGGCGAGCCGCGCTTCGACACGGGCTGGATCGAGACGCCGCTCGCCCGCTCGGAGTCCAACCCCGAGCGCATGGAGGTGGTGGAGCCCGGCGAAGGGCGCGAGGCCGAGACCTACTACGAGGTGCGCGAGCGCTTCCGCGGCTTCGCGCTGCTCGAGTGTCGCCCCAGGACCGGACGCACGCACCAGATCCGGGTGCACCTGCGCTCGATCGGCCATCCGGTGGTGGGGGATCCGCTGTATCGGCGGCGCGGGGGACCGGCGGTGGTGCTGCCGCCGGAAGCGCCGCAGATCGGAAGGCAGGCGCTGCATGCGGCGAGCTTGGAGCTCGAGCACCCCTCGAGCGGGGAGAGGGTGAGGTTCAAGGCGGAGATGCCGGGGGATTTCAACGCGTTGTTGGAGTGGATGAGGGTGGAGCGGGGGTAGGGGCGGAAGTGGCGCGCGGCTTCGTCTGTGTCTTGCCCGGTGCAGG
>DATKBQ010000109.1:0-9080 GCA_035546375.1 Planctomycetota bacterium
GCTCGCCACCGCGCAGGGTGGATTGCCCGGGGCCACGCCGCGGTTTGTAGAGGCCCGTGGGCAGTGGCCCGAGCCGATCCGCTACGTTGCCCAGCTCCCCGGGATGGTCGTGCGCGGGGAGGTCGGGGCGGTCGGCCTGCAGCTCCGCTCGGCCTCCGACCCCTCCAGCGGGGTCTATCTGCGGCTGAGCTTTGCGCCGGCGTTGAGAACGGCTCCCGAGGGCGAGGGCGAGCTCGAGGGCCGCTTCCACTACTACATCGGGAACGACCCCTCGCGCTGGGTGCGCAACGCGCGGAGCTTCTCCGCCATCCGCTACCGCGAGGCCTGGGAGGGTGTCGACCTCGTCCTGCGCGTCCGGGACGGACAAGCGAAGTACGACCTGGAAGTCGCGCCCGGCGCCGATCTCGACCGGGTGGCCTTCGCCTGCGAGGGGGTCGAGGCCCTCGAGGTCGACGCCGACGGAGCGCTGCTGCTGCGCACGGCGCTGGGAGTCCTGCGCCAGCCCGATCCCCTGGCTTGGCAGGAGGATGGGAAAGGCAGCTGCCATATCGTCGCCTGCCGCTACCGAACGATCGGCGAGCGCTCCTACGGCTTGGAATGTCCGGATCGGGACCCGAGCCTGCCGCTCCTGATCGATCCCGAGCTCGTCTGGTCGACCTACATCGGTAGCACGGGGGGCGACACGGCGAGGGCGCTCGCCCGGAACGACCAAGGGTCTCTGGTCGTGGTCGGCCGTGGGAACGAGGTCGCCTTCCCCTTGACTCCGGGAGCCTACAAGTCGCCGCCCGATCCCATCCACGGCTTTGCCAGCGTCGTGCGGCTTCGCGAGGACGACGGACAGCTCGTGTATGGCGCTCTGATCGGCGGGAACAGGAACGAGCAGGGCGAAGCCGTTGGGGTGGATTCTCTCGGCCAAGCGACCGTGGCCGGCCGGACCGAGTCCAAGGACTTCCCGACAACGCCGGGGGTGTTCGACCGCGTACACGACTCGATGAACAATGCCGCCTTCGTGCTGAAACTCACGCCGCTCGGGGATGACCTGGTCTACTCCACGTTCCTCGAGGGCACCGAGGTCGGAGACGAGGCCTATGGCTTGGCGCTGGCTCCCTCGGGTTCAGCCATCGTCGTCGGGCGCTGCTCTTCTTCGGACTTCCCGACCACGCCGGGAGCATTCATGCCCGTGGCCCAGAACGCCGGTAACGCCTTCGTGACGCGGCTTGCTCCAGATGGTAACTCGCTCGAATGGTCGACGAGGCTGGGCGGCGAATGGAGTGAGCAGGCCTATGCCGTCGTTCTCGACGATCAAGAACGACCAACGGTGACCGGTCGTACGGTCTCACCGAGCTTTCCAGTCACTGCAGGTGCCTTCTCTACCAAGCTCATATGCAAGCCGCTCGCCTGCCTGTGGATGGCCTTCGTCACGCGCTTCACCGCCGATGGCTCGGCGCTCGTCTGGTCGACCTTGCTCGGCGGCAGCAAGGACGACGTCGGCTATGCCTTGGCATTGCTACCCGCGGGCGATGTTTTCGTCGGCGGTCAGACTGTCTCTCCAGACTTCCCCACCACTCCAGGCGCGATCCAGACCAGCTATCACTCGGGTCAGGACTTGCGCGAGGACGTCTTCGTCGCGCGCCTGGATCCTTCAGGCAGCTCGCTCGTCTACTCGACGTACCTGGGTGGATCCAACTACGACTACCTTGGTGGGATCTGCGTGGACACCTCGGGCATCGCGACCATTTCTGGTGCCACGGAATCTTCTAGCTTCCCGGTCACCTCCGGCGCGTACTCGACGACGTACAAGAACACGGATGCCTTCGTCGCGCGAATTGACCCCGCGGGCAAGCGCCTGCTCTATTCGACCTTCCTCGGCGGTCCTTCGCCTGACTACGGCGTTGATCTCGTCGTCGACGACACCGGCCGCGTCACGACCTGCGGCGACAGCTATGGCCCGGGCTTCCCCGTCACGGCGGGAGCCGTGAGCACGGTCTTCAAGGGCGGAGGACGAGACGCATTCGTGACGCAGATGGACCTCCTGCTCGAGGGCGTCGACGCCTTCGGCGTTTCGACGCCTGCATGCCTGGGCACGATCCGCATCGGCGTCCTGGAGATGCCCAAGGCCGGCTCGAGCACCTTCGGCTTCTACGCCAGCGGCGCGCCGCCGCTTGCCAAGGGCTGGCTGCTCCTCGGGCAGAAGCGAGCCTCACTTCCGCCGACCGCCGGGGGTGCCGCGATCTGGGTCAGCCCGCTGCACTCGCTCGTGCGCGTGCCCGTCACTACCGACGTCGCGGGCTGGGTCGAGACCCCGGTGCCGCTGCAGGATTCCCTCGGCGGATCCAGCTTCACCGCGCAGTACGTGTTCGTGAACCCGCCGAGCTGCCCGGCAACGACGACGCTCAGCGCCAGCTCGGCGGTGCAGATCAGCGTGCAGTAGCGCCAGCGAGGTCCCTGGCCACGGCCACGGAAAGGACTCCCAGCACTGGCTGCCGCGTGACGCTGGTCGCTGCAGAGGTTGTGCGTGAGCGCTGCGGGACGGGTGGGCGCGATGCGCTTGGCATTTCGGATCGAAGTCCGAAAGGAAAGCGAGAGGTAGGCTGGGGGACCACCTCCGAGGTCTGTCCCTCGATCGTCCAGCGCGCAGCTTGACGTCCCGATGACCCGGTGTCGACTGAGGATCAACCTCGTCGAGACATTGCCAGAGCTGACATGATGAGCTGTTGCCATTGCGGCTCTCCGGCGGATAGCCACGGGCCCGTGCGCAACTGGGCGTGGGCTGGGCTACCTCCGGCTAGGCAGGTCGGATTCAGCCGCGGAGCGCGAAGGTCTCGGCAAGGACGCTCACGACAGCGGGGGTGAAGCTTGGTCCGTTCCCCCGGCGTGCGCCGGCCGCTGGCAGGGCTGCCGGCCCGTTTGGTCAGCCCCGGGACGACACTGGGGGCCGCGGGATGTCCGCGCGCAGGCGGGTGAACGCCAGGAGCCCCGTCCGGGATCGAGGATGCACGGGTGGGCCATACCTGACTCGAACAGGTGACCTCTACGATGTCAACGTAGCGCTCTAACCAACTGAGCTAATGGCCCCGAGAGCGTCGCCGAGACCGCTCGGGCGGTTCGACGCGGGCGAAGAGCTTAGGCCGCTGCGCCTGGGCTGCCAAGCGGATTCCCCGTGCCGATCACGCGCGTTCGGGTCCGGCCGGGAGCGCCCTTCGCAGGCCTGCGCGCGAGCGACGGGCACCGCCGCCGACACGCCCCGCGCCGCGCGCGGTAGACTTCCGCCCGTTCCGCCGGGATGCGCGCCCGCCCGGCCCCGAACCCCGCACGCGCGCTGCAGGCCAGAGCCCTATGCAGCCGACGGAGCTCCCGGGCGCGAGGTCCCAGCGTGAGAGTCGGCGTCGTCCGCGAGATCAAGGCCCAGGAGAACCGGGTCGCGCTCACCCCCGCCGGGGCCGATCGGCTCGTCGCCGCGGGGCACGAGGTCCTGGTCCAGTCCGGGGCCGGCGAAGGCAGCCGGCTCGACGACGCCGTCTACGAAGGCGCCGGGGCGCGCATCGTGCGCTCGGCGGCGGACGTCTTCGGAACGGCCGACCTGGTGCTCAAGGTCAAGGAGCCGCTGCGCGAGGAGTGGCCGCTGATCCGGCCCGGGCAGACGATCTTCACCTACTTCCACCTCGCGGCCGACCGCAAGCTGACCGAGGCGATGCTCGCCTCGGGCGCGAGCTGCTTCGCCTACGAGACGCTCGAGGTCGACCACACGCTTCCGCTGCTCACGCCGATGAGCGAGGTCGCCGGGCGCATGGCGATCCAGGCCGGCGCGCAGTGGCTCGAGCGCTCGCGCGGCGGCTCGGGGATCCTGCTCGGCGGCGTCCCGGGCGTCGACCGCGGGCACGTGCTCGTGCTCGGCGGCGGCGTGGTCGGGACGCAGGCGGCGCGCATGGCCGCCGGCCTCGGCGCCGACGTGATCATCATGGACGTCAACCTCGACCGGCTGCGCTACCTCGACGAGGTCATGCCGAAGAGCTGCAAGACGATCTACTCGACTCCGCTCGCCGTGCGCGAGGCCTTGCCCTGGGCCGACCTGCTGGTCGGCGCGGTCCTGATCCCCGGCGCCGCGGCGCCGCGCCTGGTGCGGCGCGAGGACTTGGCGCTGATGAAGGCGGGCAGCGTGATCGTCGACGTCGCGGTCGACCAAGGCGGCTGCGTCGAGACCTGCCGGCCGACGACCCACGCCGATCCGGTCTTCACGATCGACGGCGTGCTCCACTACTGCGTAGCCAACATGCCCGGCGCCGTCCCGCGGACGAGCACCTTCGCGCTGACCAACGCCACCTTGCCCTGGACGCTCGAGCTGGCGCGCCTGGGCCCTGCGCGGGCGATGGAGCAGAGCCCCGCGCTCGCGAGCGCCGCGAACGTGATCGCGGGCAAGGTCACTCACCCCGCCGTGGCCCGCACCTTCGGCTTGGAGCACGTCCCGCCACGCGAGGCGGCGCGGGCGCTGGCCTGAGAGGATCGCGCGCGGCGCGATGCAGCTCCAGACGATCCCCGAGGGCGCGGGCCCGAGCGCGGCGGCCACCTTCCTGCTGGCGCTCGTGCAGGGCCTGACGGAGTTCCTGCCGGTCAGCTCGTCCGGCCACCTGGTCCTGATCGGCGAGGCCCTCGACATCCAGAGCACGGGGCTCGTGCTCGACGTGGCGCTCCACCTGGGCACGCTGATCGCCGTGGTCGCGTTCTACCGGCGCGACCTCCTGCGCATGCTCCTGGAGGCCGGGAGTGGAGGCGCGCGCGAGATCGCCCTGCTCTTCGTCGCATCGCTGCCGGCGGCGATCGCCGGCCTCGCGCTGCACGAGGAGTTCTCGGCGCGCTTCCACGACGGCCGCTCGGCGGCGTTCGGCCTGCTCGCCACGGCGGTGGTTCTGGCCGTCGCCGACCGGGTGCGCGTCGCTCGCGCGCGCGGCGCGCCGCCGCTCGAGGAGGCGGGCATACCGGCGCCCGCTCGCGCAGTGGGCTTCGCGGACGCGGTGTGGATCGGCATCGCCCAAGCCGTCGCGATCCTGCCCGGCGTCTCGCGCTCGGGAACGACGATCTCGGTGGGCATGATGCTCGGCCTCGCTCCCGAGCGCGCCGCGCGCTTCTCCTTTCTGATGAGCATCCCCGTGATCGGGGGCGCCGTGCTGCTCGAGGGCGGCCGGGCCCTGCGCGACCCCGCGCCGGGCTTGTCGCCCGCGCTCGTCGCCTGGGGCGTCGCCGTGGCGGCGCTGGTGGGCTGGGCGGCGTTGAGGGTGCTCTTGGCCTTCGTCTCGCGCGGCGCGTTCGCGTGGTTCGCGCTCTACTGCGCCGTGCTCGGCGCGGGGTACCTCTTCCTTGCCTGAGCGTTCCGCAGCCGCGCGCCGCGCGCTGATCACCGGCGTCACCGGCCAGGACGGCAGCTACCTGGCCGAGCTCCTGATCGAGAAGGGCTACGAGGTCTATGGCCTCGTGCGGCGCTCCAGCACGGATCGCCTGGAGCGCATCGCACACCTGGGCTCGAGCCTGCGCCTGGTGCGCGGCGACCTGCTCGACCAGACCAGCCTGATGCGCGCGCTGGAGGAGTCGCTGCCGCACGAGATCTACAACCTGGCCGCCCAGTCGTTCGTCCCGACGTCGTGGCAGGAGCCGGTCTTGACCGCCGAGTTCACGGCGCTCGGCGTCACGCGGCTGCTCGAGGCCTTGCGCAGGGTCACGCCGGGCGCGCGCTTCTACCAAGCGTCGAGCTCCGAGATCTTCGGGCAGGTGAAGCAGTCGCCGCAGGACGAGGACACGCCGTTCTGGCCACGCAGCCCGTACGGAGTGGCGAAGCTGTACGGGCACTGGATCACGGTCAACTACCGCGAGTCGTACGGGGTGTTCGCGTGCTGCGGGATCCTGTTCAACCACGAGTCGCCGCGCCGCGGGCCGGAGTTCCTGACGCGCAAGGTGACGCTGGGCGCCGCGCGCATCAAGCGCGGGTTGGCGGAGAGGCTGGTGCTCGGGAATCTGGACGCGCGAAGGGATTGGGGGTTCGCGGGGGATTACGTGCGGGCGATGTGGATGATGCTGCAGCAGGACGAGCCGAAGGACTACGTGATCGCGACGGGAGAGATGCACAGCGTGCGCGACGTGTGCAGGGTGGCGTTCGGGGAGCTGGGGATGGATTGGGAGCGGTACGTCGAGAGCGATCCGGCGCTGGAGAGGCCGGCGGAGATCGATCGGTTGGTGGGGGATGCGAGGCGCGCGAGGGAGGAGCTGGGGTGGAGGCCGACGGTGGGGTTCGAGGAGTTGATTCGGAGGATGGTGCGGGCGGATTACGAGGGGTTGGGGGGGTAGGGGCGGGGATTCGGGAGTTGCCGGGTACCAGGGCCTGGCGATTGGGGACGATGGAGCAAGCGTGCAGGGGCGCGCTTCGCGCGCTTCGGCGGCCGAGTACGGCCGCCGGATTCCGCGTCCGGTTCGGCCGCAGACGGCCGAACCTACCGCGGAATTCAGGGAAGAGCTTCGCGCCCGAATGGCGAGGCGATGTCGTGCCGCCGCCCCGTGTCCTCGGTGCCTGATCCAAGGGGCGACGCCTACGGCGGGCGCGAGGATCTCTCGAGCAGGACATCGGGTCGGTAGCGAGACCTTGCCCATCGCCCCGTGCAGGCTTGAGTTTCCCGCCCGCGTCGTTTGTACGCAGCCATTGAATATCTGCCCAATCAAGTGTTTCATCGTCTGCGTTCCCGGAGGATGAATCTCGAGGCGAGGTTCTTCGTGGTCGTGAGCCGTCGCGCGTGCAACCGCAGGGCCCTCGCGTCGGGAGCAACCCGTCAGCGACTTGATTCCGCGGACATCTCGCGGAGGCGCTGACAAGCGCAGCTACAAATTCCCAACACCCGATGTCGTCCACCTCGCCCCACCCCTCGGGCGCGAAGCTCTTCCCCCTGAATTCCGCGGTAGGTTCGGCCGTCTGCGGCCGAACCGGACGCGGAATCCGGCGGCCGTACTCGGCCGCCGAAGCGCGCGAAGCGCGCCCCTGCACGTGATGCGATCCTCGTTGAGAGACACCGTGGACCGTCCCGAACCAGCACGACCCGCGTGCCGAAATCCCACCCTCCTCCCCCCGTACCCGCGTGCACCACCACGACCACCACCACCCTCCCCAACCCCAAGGAATTCCCCTATGCCCTCCCGCAGCGCGATCGCCCTGCTCAAGGAAGACCACAAGAAGGTCCGCGAGCTGCTCGAGGACCTAGCCGAATCCAACGGTCGCAGCCCCTCCAAGCGCGCCAAGCTCCTGGCCGAGATCGGCCACGAGCTCCGCGTGCACACCCAGATCGAGGAGGAGATCTTCTACCCGGCCTTCCGCGACGCCGCGCGCAAGAAGGAGCACTCCAAGCTCTACTTCGAGGCGCTCGAGGAGCACCACGTGGTCGACATGTTCCTGCCGGAGATCGAGTCCACCGATCCCTCGGCGGAGGACTTCCCGGCCAAGGCCAAGGTGCTCAAGGACCTGGTGGAGCACCACGCGCGCGAGGAGGAGCGGGAGATGTTCCCCGCCGCGCGCGAGCTCTTCGAGCGCGAGGAGCTGGCCGAGCTCGGCGCGCGGCTCGAGGAGCGCAAGGAGGCGCTGCTCGGCGCCGCGGCCGCGAGCTGACGCGCGTGGCCGCTTCGCCGCGCTCTCAGCGCTGCCGGCGGATCCAGGCGGTCAGCGCCGGGCCGGGGCAGGCTGTGGTCCCGAAGTCCTTGTGGGCCAGGAGGCGCGAGGCCGGTATGCGGTGCCGCGCGCGCAGTTTCGCCACCAGGAGCTCGAGGGACTTCATCGCCGCCGGCGTGGGGCTCCCGGCCGCGAAGTCGCCCAAGAGGCAGATCCCGATGTTCTGGTGGTTGTTCACGCCGTTGGCGCCGCCGGCGTGGGCGCCCTGCCAGCGCAGGTCGCGGCCCTCGAAGATGCGGCCGGCGGAGTCGACCAGGTAGTGGTAGCCCATGTCGCTCCAGCCGTTGTCCTCCATGTGGTAGGCCTGGATCAGCTTCAGCGTCCTGATCGAGTCCTCGAGGGTCCCGCCGCGCGGGTTGCTCGTGGTCTCGGCGGAGTGGTGCAGCGTGATCCGGCTCCAGGCCCCCTTGAGCGGATCCATTCGCGCGGTGTGCGGCGCGCGCGCGCCCCACTTGGCGCGCGGGACGATTGCCAGCTCGCCGGGCTTGCCCGGCACGCCGAGCAGGGCGAGCGCGCCTTGCTCGCCGATCCGCGCGCGGGCGCGCTGGCCGGGCGAGGCCTCGCCCTCTCCGGCGAGCCGCTCGAAGCTCTGGCGGATCGCCTCGAGGCGCACGCGCAAGGTTTCCCCGGGCACGTTGCCGCGCTCGTGGTCGCGCCTGGAGAACTCGAGCTTGCCCTCGGCCAGCTCGAGCTCGGCCTCGATGCGCAGGCCCGCCCCGTGGGCGGCACCCGAGCCGGCGAGCCAAGCCTCGATCGACTCGAGCTTCTCCCAGGAGAGGGGCTGGCGGATCCACTCCGGCTCGGCCTCGCTCGCGAGCGGCGTGGCCGAGGCCTCTTGGTGCTGCGGCGCGCCGCGGCACCCGAGGAGCCCCGGGAGCAAGGCGAGCGCGGCCAGCGCGGCTCCGCGCGCGTACCTTCTGCGTCCGCCGGACGGGCTCGGGGGGTTGAGAGTCGCAGCTTCTAGCGCACATTCCATGGCCCCGGAGATACAGTAGCGCTCTTCGTCGAGCAACGGCGGAGGCCGCGTTCCGGGCTCGGATGTCGACCATGCAACTCGCCTCGAGCGCACCGCTCCTCGCCCGGTCCCTGGCCTGCGCGAGCGCGCTGGCGGCGCTCGCCCTCGCTGCGCGGCCCGCGGTGGAGCCCCCCGCCCAGGACCCCGCGGCCGAGGCCGACCTCGAGCTGGTGCGCTCCGCCGACCGCGCGCTGCGCCGTGGCAGCCCCGGCGAGAGGCTTCGCGACCTCGAGGAGCTCTTGGCCGACGAGCCGGGCATGGCCGCCGCGCGCGAGGTGCTGGCGCGCTGCCGCGAGCAGGCCGGGGACCTCGAGCTGGCGCTGGCCGAGGCGCGCCGCGCCCTCGCCGACGCCGGAGCCCCGCCCCGAG
>DATKBQ010000110.1:0-3752 GCA_035546375.1 Planctomycetota bacterium
ACGGGGTCCATGGCGCGCTTGAGCAGCTCGACCTCCGCCCGCGTGGCGTTGCCCGAGACCCGGAACCACTCGCTGTTCTCCGCCGCCAGCCGCGCGCGCCGCCACCAGCTCGACCAGGCGTTGCCGTCGACGCCGATCTGCATCAAGGCGTTGCGGATCGTGACGTGGCTCGCCTTGCCTCCGTAGCGCAAGAGGATCGAGCGCAGGATCTCGAGCGGCTCCTTCGCCAGGCGCGTGCGCACCGCCTGCGTGTCGCGCAAGGACTGCGCGCGCAGGTCGCTCTCCGGCAGGAGCTCGAAGATCTCGACCGCGGTGCGCAGCGGGAAGCGGTCGCGCTTGCCGCCCTGGAACTGGACCTCGACCTCCATCTCCGCGGGGTCGACCGAGCGCACCTGACCGGTGCCCCAGCCGGCGGCGTGGAAGACCACCGCCCCCTCCGCGTAGGAGCGCATGTCGTCGAAGTCCATCCACGCGCGGCGCAGGTCGCCGGCTCCGCGCTTGAACCCCGCGACCTCGCAGTAGCGCGGCCACCACTCTTCCGAGGCCCACGCGGCCTCGGCGCTGGCGAGGAGCGGCTCGGCCACCTCGCCCACGGGCCCTCCGCCGCGCAGCGCCGCGCCGAGCACGCGCGCGGCGTCGGCCGGCCTGCCGGCGGCGTTCAGGCGCTCCGCGTGGGCGCGCACGAGCGCCATGCAGCGCGACATGCGTCGCTTGACGGCGACCACGGCGAGGGCCTCCAGCACCTCATCCACGGGGCCGTCCGCCTCCATGACCCCCGTCCAGGCTTCGTCGAAGCCCTGCCAGTTGTCTTCCGTCGCGAGGATCGGCAAACTCATGTTTGGAAGCTCTTTTTTACCCCGGGTTTTCAGTGCTCGGTGCGCCCCCCCCGATGCACGAAATGGGGCAGCGCGCCGCTGACGCAGGCGCCCCCGCCCGGGGCCGGCAGCCCCGGCGCGAGGGCAGCCTCGTCCGGACCGCTAGAGCTTAGGGTTTAGCGGCTGCAAAATCACGCTTCCGCTGCCCCGGGGCGGCCTCATGCCGCCCCTTCTATCGGAGAGGGGGGTACGAAGTCAGGGGAGGGGGTACGGACTCCGCATCACTCGACCGCCAGCACCGCCCCCTTGAGGTAGCGCGAGCGGCTGAAATCCGGCCGCTGGGGGTGGTCGGGGCCCGCGCCGAGCTGCGCCAGGAGCTTCACCCCGCGCCCCGCCCGGCGCGCCGCCTGGAAGAGCATGCCGACGAAGGCGGGCTCGGCCAAGAGGCCCGAGCACGAGAACGTCGCCACCAGCCCTCCCGGTCGCACCACCGCCAGGGCGAGCGCGTTCAGGTCGAGGTACTTGCGCATCCCCGTCTCGAGCGCGCCGCGTCCCGGGATCAGCTTGTGGGGATCGACCACGATCAACCCCGGGCGCGGAGCGCGCGCCTCGCCGCCCTGGAGCGCGCGCAGGTGGTCGAACGCATCGGCGTGCACCAGCTCGACCTCGAGGCCGTTGAGCTGCGCCGCGCGCCGCGCCCGCTCGAGCGCCACCTCGTCCAGGTCGACGGCGTGCACGCTGCGCGCCCCGGCCTGCGCCGCGTGCAGGGCGAACCCGCCCGTGTTGCAGAAGAGATCGAGCACGTCGCGCCCGCGTGCCAAGCGCGCGACCACCAGGCGGTTCTCGCGCTGGTCGCAGAACCAGCCGGTCTTGTGGCCGCCGCCCAGGCCGCCGCCGGGCTCGACCGGGAAGGCCAGGCCGTTCTCGTGGATCACGACCTCGCCGGCCGGCGCCGGCGCCTCCTCCGGCTCGAAGCCCTCGGCCCGCGCCGCCGCGCGCGGCACGCGGTGCACGACGGTCAAGTCGGGCAGGCCGCGGTAGAGCTGGCGCAGAGCCCACTCGACCTCGGCGCGCAGGCGCCAGAAACCGAGCGAGTGGTGCTCGCACACGAGCGCGCTCGCCAGCCGGTCGACCACGAGCCCCGGGAGGTCGTCGCCCTCGGCATGGGCCACGCGGTAGGCGTCGGTCGTCTCGGGGAGCCGAAGGATGCGTCGGCGGAGGCGGTCGGCGGCGGTGAGGCGCGCGAGCAGGAAGGCGCGCGGTCGCTCGAGGTCGCTCCGCCGGCCGCGCGAGAGCATGCGCAGGCGGATGTCGGATGCGCCGTTGTACAGCGCGTGTCCGACGAAGCGGCCGGAGGCGTCGAGGACCTCGACCAGGGCGCCGTTCGCGAGATCTGGCGGCGGGGGAACGACTTGGCGCGCGAAGACCCACGGGCCCGGGCTCAGCTCGTCGCTCGCGAGGCGGACGGCGGGGAGGCTGGCGGTGCGTTGGGGGTCGTCGGCGGGCATTGGGGGATGGTATGCGCGGAGAGCCGGATCTCGGTGCAGGGGCGCGCTGGCGCGCGCTTTCGCGGCCGAGTACGGCCGCGAGATTCCGCGCTGCGGATCGGCCGAAGACGGCCGATCCTCGCGCGGAATTCAAGTGAAGAGCTTCGCGCCCGAAGGCCCAGGCACCCCAGGCTCTTGGAGGGACATCAAGCGGCGGATTGGGAACTGCGGGACCAAGCAACTCAGCGGCTGCTCGAATTGCATCCCATCCAATCACGTGCCACGATCCCCCCATGCTGGGCGGTCCTTGGCTCGAGCTGATCGCCCTGGTGGGCGGAACGGTGCACTCCATGGCGCCCGGGGCGGTCCCCGAGGTCGCCACGGTGGTGATCGACGGCGATCGCATCGTCGCGGTCGGGCGCGACGCGAAGATCCCCGAGGGCGCGCGGAGGATCGACGCCAGCGGCTGGCACCTGATCCCGGGCCTGATCGACGGCTTCGCCTACTTCGATCCCGACCACGATCCCCTGTACGTGACCGCCGGGGTGACGCTGGTCCGCGACCACGGCAACGACCTCGGCACGATCTTCGACCTGCGCGAGGGGGCTTCGCGCGAGCGCACCCCGGGGCCGGCGCTCTCGATCGCCGGGGCGGTGATCGACGGCATGCCGCCCTCGACGAGCGAGGCGCTGATCCTGCGCGATGCGCGCCAGGTCGAGGTGACGCTGCCGCAGATGCTCGGGGAAAAGGTCGACTTCCTGGCCTTCCAGTCGAACCTCTCGCGCGAAGCCTGGCGCAAGCTGATCGAGCTCGCCCATGGCGCCAAGCTCCAGGTCTGGGGCCCCGCGCCCGACGGCGTGATGCTGGCCGAGGTCCTCGAGCAGCGGCAGGACGGCTTGCTCTTCCTGGACGCGCTGCGCCCGCCGAGCGCCCGCTGGGACCAGGTCCAGCCCGCCGAGCTGGAGCCGACGGTGGGCCGCGTCGCCGCGGCCGGGCTGCGCATCGTGCCGCTCTTGCGCGCCAGCGCGCGGCTGGTCGACGACCCGGGCGCGGAGCCCGCGGAGTTCGAGTGGCTCGGGCCGCAGTACGTCGGGCTGTGGCGCGGCGAGCTGGAGGCCCGACGCAAGGCCTTCGACGAGGACTGGATGCACCGCGGCGCGGCGGTGCTCGACGCGCAACGCGCGCTCGTCGCGCGACTCCACGGGGCCGGCGTGCCGCTCGGTGCGGGCCGCGGCGTGGCTGTGCTGGCCGCGCAGCGCGCGCTCGTCGCGCGCCTCCACGCGGCCGGCGTTCCGCTCGTTGCGGGCAGCGGCGCGCCGCATCCCTGGCTCATGCCCGGGCGCGGCCTGCACCGCGAGCTCGCCGAGTGGCAGGCGGCCGGCATCGAGCCCGGCGAGGTGCTCCGGCTCGTCACGGCGGGCGCAGCCTCCGCGCTCGCGCTCGAGGACCG
>DATKBQ010000111.1:0-13268 GCA_035546375.1 Planctomycetota bacterium
GATCTACCCGTGGGTGGACGAAGACTGGCGGCGGGACCCCGCGCGCGAGGCCGTGGTCGAGCGCGCGCTGGCCGGATCGGGCGATGTGTTCCGCTCGATCGAGCTCGGCGGGTACGCGGTGCTCGCCGGCAGCGATGCGGGCGTGGCGCACATCCTGCGCGCGCTTCCACAGACGAAGCTCGGATCGAGCACGTACCCGCTGCGGCTCGTGCAGCACGGGCCGTATCACACGCCGCTCGCGGCGGCAGTGGCGGAACGCGCGCGGGAGACGCTCGCGAAGCTGCGCTTCCGCGCGCCGGAGGTGGCCCTCGTGGACGGGCGAGGGGCGCGCTGGAGTCCGTGGTCGGCCGATGGGGGGGAGCTGGCGCGCTACACGCTCGGCGCGCAGGTGGTCGCGCCGTTCGATTTCACGCGCTGCGTGCGCGTGGTGCTGCGCGAGCACGCGCCGGAGCGGCTCTTTCTGCCAGGGCCGGGGAACAGCCTCGGTGGCGTGTGCGGGCAGGTGCTGGCGTTGGAAGGGTGGCGCGGAGTGCGGACGAAGCAGGACTTCGAGGCGCTGCAGGGGGGTGGAGAGCCCGTGGTGGTTTCGATGCGTCGATGAGGCGGTTCGTGCGTCGCCTGCGCTCCTCCCTGGGGGCCCTCGGGGCCTCGTGGGTAGGACTGAGCCTCCATGACCTCCTCGTTCGGGATACGTGACATAGACCCATAGAAGAGTATGATCAGAATCTGATTCCGCTCTGGGAGGCCCCATGACGCAGCAAGTCCACCCTATCCGGCCAGAGGACATCCATTCTTTGACCGACTTCCTTCGCAACCACCGGCAGGCCCTCGAACGGCTCCGCAAGAGCGGGCGCCCGGAGGTCCTGACCGTGCATGGCAAGGCCTCCGTCGTGGTGCAGGCAGCCGACGCCTACCAGCGTGTCCTCGAGCTCGCGGAGCGAATGGACGCAATCATCGGCGTCACGGACGGTCTTGACTCCATCGACCACGGCGAAGGGGTGTCGCTCGATGAGTTCAAGAGCCGATTCAGAGCCAAGTACCCGCTACCGGATACTCCTGGCGCCACGGGCACTGAAGGACGTTGAGCTCATCTATGCCTACATCGCGGGTGAGGCTCCGCTCGCCGCGGAGCGCTGGGTGGAGGGCGTATTCAGGGCAATGGAAAGCCTCTCGAGCTTCCCACGTCGATGCGGTCACCCCGCGGAGGACGAGCACATGCGGATCGGGCTTCGCCAGCTCACCCATGGCCGGTACCGGATCCTGTTTACCATTGACGAGGAGCGCGCGACAGTGAACGTGCCGCACATCCGGCACGGCGCACGCCGAGCCGCGTCCTCCGATGACGTGACCGGCAAGACCCCTTGAGCTGTGAGACCCGCGTCCTCCACCTTCGCGGCCGCTGCCCGCGCCCTGCTCGCCCTCGCCCTGTGCACCGGCCTCGCCGCGCTGGCTTGGTCGCCCCAGGACCCTCGCGCGAGCGCTCGGCAGCCCGTGCGCGCCGGAACCCCATCGGGCCAGCGCCTCCTCGCTCCTCCCGAACGGGACGGCTTCACCTTCGTCGTCTTCGGCGACCGCACGACGGGCGCGCCCGAAGGCCTGCGCATCCTCGAGGAGGGCGTGCGCATGACCAACCGCCTCGACCCGGACCTCGTGCTCACCGTCGGCGACATGGTCCAGGGCTACAACGACGGGCCCGAGTGGCTGGCGCAGATGCGCGAGTACCGCGCGCTCATGGCCGGGCTGCGCGCCCCCTGGTTCCCGGTCGCCGGCAACCACGACGTGTACGGGCCGCGCCGGCGCGAGGGGGGAAACCTCGAGCTCTACAAGGAGCACTTCGCGCCGCTGTACTACGCCTTCGACCACGGCTTCGCCCACTTCGTGTGCCTGTTCAGCGACGAGTCGCTCTCCTTCGACGACCCCGCGCGCGACCAGAACATGAGCGCGGAGCAGCTCGAGTGGCTGCGCACGGACCTGGCGGCGACCCGCGCCGAGCAGGTGTTCGTGTTCCTGCACCATCCGCGCTGGACCTACCAGGGGACGAACTGGCCCCAGGTGCACGAGGTCCTGCGCGCGGACGGCCGCGTCGCCGCGGTGTTCGCGGGGCACCTGCACCAGTTCCGCGACGACGGCGTGGTCGACGGCATCCGCTACTACACGGTGGCCATGACCGGCGGGCAGAGCGGGTCGCTGCACGAGACGGCGGCCATGCAGCACATCACCCACGTGAGCGTGCGGCGCGACGGTTTCACCACGGCGCTCTTGTCCGTCGGCGGCGTGCTCGCCGACGACCTGGTGCTCGGCAGCGAGCACGACGCCATGCGCGGCCTGCTCTCGGCGAGCTGGATCGAGTGCGCCGGGACGGCGTCGATCGCCGCCGCGCCGGGCGCGCGCTCGGAGCTCGGGCTGCGCGTGGTCAATCCGAGCGACCGCACGGTGTCCTGGAAGCTCGAGGCCAGGACCGGGCAGGGCTGGAGCCTCGAGCCGCAGCCGGCGGGTGGCGAGCTCCTGCCCGGCGCCTCGTGCGACGTCGCGCTCGCGTGCACGGCGCCGGGCTTCGATCCGGACGGCCCGGCGCTCGAGCAGCCGGAGATCGCGTGCACGCTGGTCTACACGCTGCGCAGCGGCCTCGCCCAGCCGTTCCACCGCGACTTGCGCCTGCCGCTGCGAGTCGAGGGCGCGGACGCGGCGGCGGCGCTCCGCTCCGATCGCGACCGCGCGCTGAGACTGGACGGCAAGAGCGCGGTGCGCGTCCAGCTCCCCGACCTCGAGGGGCCGCTCACGCTGGAGTGCTGGGCGCGCGGCGAGACCCCCTCGGGGCGTCAGGCTCTGGCGACGCGCACGGAATCGTCGGCCTTCGGCCTGTTCTGGTGCGACGGGGAGCGGCGGGCGCCGGTCGGCCACGTGCACGTCCAGCGGCGCGAGTCGGGTGGGAATCGCGGATACCTCTCGCCCGCGTCCGTGGCGCCGTGGGATGGCGGGCGCTGGAGGCACCTCGCCTTGTGCTGGGACGGGAGCACGGCGCGGCTCTTCGTCGACGGCGAGCCCGTGTCGGAGGCGCGCGGCGAGGGGCCGGTGACCCGGAATGCGCTGCCCTTCTTCGTGGGAGCGGACCCCGACGGGCGCGGCCGGCCCACCAGCTTCTTCCGCGGCGAGCTGGACGAGCTCCGCGTCTCGAGCACCGCGCGCTACGCGAGCGCGTTCACGCCGGCCCGGCGCCTGGAGCGCGACGGCGCCACGGTGTTGCTCCTGCACTTCGACCGGACCTTCGCGGGGCTCCACCCCGACGACTCGGGCTCGGGAGCCCACGGCTGGCCCGTCGGCAACCCGGAGCTCGTCGACGTCGACCCGCCCGCGGACCGGTAACCTGCGCCCCGGCGGGCTTCAGTCCACGACAGGATCTTCCAGGAGAAGAGAGATGGGATCTTCGCTCTTTCGATCGCTGCAGGTTGGCGGGCTCTCGGCCTTCCTCACCGGCTGTGTCGTCGTGCTCGGCGGCTCCTCGTGCAACCTCGGCGGGATCCAGGGCTCCGGCGTGCCGGCGAGCCAGGAGCGCACCGTCGGCGACTTCCACCGCGTCGTGCTCCTGGGCAGCGCGGACGCGGTCGTCACGGTGGGTCCGCCGACGTCGGTGCGCGTGCAGTGCGACGACAACCTGCTCGAGCACCTGCGCACGGAGGTGGTCGAGGGCGAGCTGAGGATCTGGAGCGAGCGGGAGCTGCGGCCGCGCGGGCCGCTCCTGGTGGAGGTCTCGACGCCCGCGCTGGAAGGGCTACAGGTCACCGGCAGCGGGGACATCCGCGCCGGCGGAGTCGCGGGCGAGCGCCTGGAGGCCGCCGTCGTGGGTTCGGGAGACATCCGCGCCGCAGGCGAGGTCGCGCGACTGGAAGCCAAGGTGATCGGGTCGGGGAACCTCGAGCTCTACGATCTGCGCGCGCGCGAGGTGTCGGTCAAGGTCACCGGCAGCGGCGACGCCCAGGTGAACGCCGTCGAGCGCCTCCAGGCCCAGATCACCGGGAGCGGCGACATCCGCTACCGCGGAAGCCCGAAGACCGACGTGCGGGTCACCGGCTCGGGCGAGATCGCGGCGGAAAGACGATGAATCATCTCCGCGATGGTTCACCAGGTTGCCTTCCGCGCCGCTGGCACGTGCAAGCGTGCAGGCGGCGCGTACGGCAACCTGGTGAACCCTCGGGTGAACCATCGCGGAGCGGATTCACCCGTCTTGCTTGACGGTGCAGCCGTGGGGCTCCGTGAGCGCAGGATCGTTCGCTCGCACGAACCTCCAGGGTGGATCGGGACAGGGAACTCGCCGCGTGCGGGTCGCGAACGGGCGCCATCCCGGCTACGAAGGGGGCGCGAGCCCCTTTCGCGACCTCGAGCGAGCCCGGGCCCGCCCGGCGGCGCGCGCGAGCTCTACGCCGCGCCAAGGCGCTGGACTACGATCTGGGCTTGGCCCCCCGCAAGCGCTTCAGCGTGCTCCGCGATCCCGTCCACGGGGACGTCTACCTCACCCACGAGGAGATCTCGGTGCTCGACACGCCCGAGATGCAGCGCCTGCGGGGCATCAAGCAGCTCGGCGCCGCGCACCTGGTCTACCCCGGCGCGACCCACACGCGCTTCGAGCACTCGATCGGCACGCTGCACCTGGCGCAGCGGATGATCGACGCGATCAACCTGGGCTTCGAGCTGTCTCCGCGCGATTCCTTGCGCGTCAGCGACGAGGAGGCGCGAGTGATCCGCTTGGCGGCGCTCGTCCACGACGTCACGCACATCCCCTTCGGCCACAACATCGAGGACCAGGCCGGCCTGATGGAGCGCCACGATTCATCCGGCCGCTTCGAGCGCATGCTCGCCCCGGGAACGGGCGTCGGGCGCGCGCTGCGCGAGCTCGGCGTGCAGCGCGACGTGCTCAACATTCTCGCCGGAGCGCCCGGGCGCGACAGCGTGCCCCCCTACTGGAGCCAGATCAACGCCGACACGATTTGCTCCGACCTGCTCGACTACCTGGCGCGCGACGCGTACTACACGGGCCTCAAGATCCTGGTCGACCCGCGCATCCTCTCCTACTTCAAGGTCGACCGCGCGAGCGGCAACCTCTACATCGAGCTCGCGAAGCACAGCCTGCTCCGCGAGGACATCCTCTCGGAGGCCGTGCGCATGCTCGAGGCGCGCTACTACTTCTCCGAGCGCGTCTACTACCACCACGCCAAGGTCTCGGCCGGCGCCCTGGTCTCGCGCGCGGTCGAGCTGGCCCTGCGCGAAGGCTTGATCGAGGAGAGCGAGCTCCACGAGGCGACCGACGCGTCGCTCCTGGCGCGGCTCGACGCCGCCGCCGAGCGCGCCGAGCCCGCCGTCCGCCGGCGGCTGCGGGCGCTGGTCGAGCGCTTCGTCCAGCGCCGGCTGCCCAAGCGCGCGTGCGTCTTCCCGCGCCTGGAGAACGAGGCCGTCCAGGAGGACCTCGTGTCGCGCTACTTCGACCGCCGCCGCGCCGCCGAGCGCGCGGCCGTCGAGGAGCGCCTCGCCGACCTGGTGCGCTTCGCGACCGGGCGCGAGGTCGAGATCCTCGTCTACTGCCCCGCGGCGCGCATGCAGCTCAAGGAAGCCCAGACCCACGTGCGCTGGCCCGGGGTCGAGGGCCTGCACCCGCTCTCCGAGTTCGCCGAGCGCGTGCCGAGGCTGGCCGACCTCGAGCGCTCCTATCGCGACCTCTGGAAGTTCTACGTCTTCGCGGATGCCTCCGACCCCGTCCTGCTCGCGCGGGTCGCCGAGATCGCGCAGGGCGAGTTCCCGCACGCGCGCAACGTCTACCGGCCCTGAGTCCTTCGGCCGGCGGCGGAGCCGGCCTCAGGCGAGGCGCGAGCGCAGGCGCTCGCAGGCCTCGGCGATGCGCTCCATCGACAGCGCGTACGAGAGCCGCACGTGCGTGTCGACGCCGAAGGCCGAGCCCGGCACCAGCGCGAGGGCCTGGTCCTCCAGGAGGTCCTCGCAGAAACCCGCCGAGCCGCGCTCGTCCAGCCAGCGCGACACGTCGGGGAAGGCGTAGAACGCCCCGCGCGGTCGCGGCGTCGCGAGGCCCATGGAGTCGAGCCGCTCGAGCAGGAAGCGGCGGCGCCGATCGAACTCGGCGGCCATGTCCGCGATCTCCGGCGGCTCGCCGCCCGGGGTGGACAGCGCGGCAAGGTAGGCCGCCTGGGAGACGGTGTTCGGCGCGCCGACCAGGTGCGAGTGCAGCCGCTCGACGGCCGAGGCCACCGCCGGCGGCCCGGCGACGAAGCCGATCCGGTAGCCGGTCATGGCGAAGACCTTGCTCGCGCCGTCGACGATCACGGTCACCGATCGTGCGGCGTCGCCGCACGAGACGGGGCTCGGGTTCGGCTCGCCCTCATAGACCAGGCCGCGGTAGATCTCGTCGGAGAGGATCAGCACGCCGCGCTCGGAGCACATCTTCGCCAGGCGCTCGACCTCCGCTCGGGTCCAGACGTAGCCGGTCGGGTTGCAGGGCGAGTTCAAGAGCAGCGCCCGCGTGCGCGGCGTCATCGCGGCCTGGATGCGATCGAAGTCCGGGCCGCAATCAGCGCGCGGCTCGACGCTCACCGGCGTCCCGCCGGCGAGGCGGATCATCTCGTCGTAGCTGACCCAGGCGGGCAGGCACAGGATCACCTCGTCGCCCGGCTCGACCAGCGCGAGCACCGCGCCCGAGAGCGCATGCTTGGTGCTGTGGCAGACGATGACCTGCTCGGGCCCGAAAGGTACGCCGCGCGTGCGGCTCAGGTGCTCGGCGATCGCACGGCGCAGGGCCGGCGTGCCGCCGGCGGGGGTGTAGCGCACCGCTCCGGAGCGCACCGTGTCGCAGGCGGCCTCGCGCGCCGCGGCCGGCGCCGGGAAGTCCGGCTCGCCGACCGACATGTTGATCACGTCCCGCCCGCCGGCGGCGAGGGCCTTCGCCCGCGCGTCGAGCGCGAGCGTCACCGACAGGGAGATCCCGCTGACGCGCTGGGTGAGTCGCATGGTTTCCCGCCGCTGCAGCAGAAGTTCCGGGACGGGACGCTCCCGGTCAAGCGCGGCGCAGGAACGGCCGATCGAGCCGGGAAGACGGCGGCGCCTGCGGCGTCCATCGACGAGCGCGACGGAGGGTCGCCGGGCGGGAGCCGTCCTGTCGCGCGGGGCCGGCCTCGACGCCCTCCGAGCCACCGGGAGGGCGAGGACAGTTCGCTACAGTACCCGCCCCTTCTCGCCGCCCGATGCCGAAATCACGCCTGGTCCGAATCCTGCTCGCGCTGCTCCTGGTGGTCCTGTTCGCGGGCTACTTCGCCTTCTCGACCTTCCTCTTCAGCCCGACCGAGGGGGACTACGAGGCCGACGTCTCGACGCTCGTGCCGCGCGACGTCGACTTCTTCGTGGCCAAGGCCGACCTCGCGAAGGCCTTCCCGAGCTTCCCCGAGCCCGCGTTCTTCCGCGAGCTGGAGGCCACGCAGGCGTGGCGCACGCTCATGCGCTCGCCGGAGTACGCCGAGCTGGAGCGCGAGCACGGGATCGAGGAGGCCCTGGGTGGCCTGAAGGGGATCTCCGCCCAGCTTCGCGGCCTCGAGCCGCTGAAGCTCTTCGGCGGCGAGGACCTGGCCATCGCCGGGTTCTTCCGCGGGCCGGAGCTCGAGGCGGCCGACTGGGCGGCGTACGGCCGCGCCAGCTGGCTCGGCAAGCTGGGGGCGTCGCTCCTGCGCTACCCGCGCATCCTGAAGCTCGGCTCCCAGGGCATCGCGGTGGCGGTCGAAGGCGATCTGGTCTCGCTCTCCGGAGCCGGGCTGGCGCGGCCGATCCACGTGACGCGCGTGCGCGACGTCGTGATCGCCGGGACCTCGGCGGATCTCGTGCGCAAGGCGCTCGACCTGGAGGCCCATCGCGGCGAGAACTCGTTCGGGCAGAGCGCGATCTACGCCGACCAGATCGAGAACGTGCGCCGCGGCCTGGACCGCGACGAGGTGGAGCTCTACCTCGACTGGCGCGCGTGGAGCGAGAGCCGCAAGCTCTCGGGTCGCTGGCCGGACGCGCAGTCCCAGGACTTCACGACCGCCCTCGCGGGGCACCTGTTCCAGTCCGGCGCGCTCAAGACGCTGGCCGGCGTCCTGGCCTTCGACCAGGGGAGCGCGGTGCGGCTGCACGCGGACCTCTCCTCGGAGCTGATGACGCCGCCGCAGAAAACGCTCTACCGCACGCGCGGTGTCGATCGCACGATGATCGCCCAGGCGGCGCGGCTGGCGCGCGGCGACAGCGCGATCTTCCTGTTCGGCACGGTGCGCCTGGGAGAATTCCTGCGCGAGATGCGCGCGTCGGCCGAGCGCGACCTGGTCGCGCTGATCGAGGACACGATGCACGCGATCGGCTACACGGGCACCGACCAGCTCATCGAGGAGCTGGACGCGCTCTTCCGCGGGCGCTTCGCGCTGATCGTGCGCGAGAACGACTTCAAGATGAACCCGGAGAAGGACCCTCCGCACAACGACGAGCCGGTGCCGGCGTTCGCTTTGGTGCTCTGGACCGAGCGGGGCGAGAAGGCGAAGGCGAAGATCGAGGAGCTGCACCAGCTCGTGGTGCGCCAGCAGCAGCGGCTGCAGATCCAGGGCCGCACGCCGGGCTCGTCGGGGGTCTTCCGCAACTCGGTGCGCGGCGGGTTCGAGATCTGGGAGTTCTGGTCGCCGTTCGTCGACGGCACGGGCCACTTGGCGACCGCCCTGGACGAGGACCTGTACGTGATCTCGAACTCGTTCCTGATGGTCGAAAACGTATTCCACGTGTACCGCCACGGCGGCGCGGCCAATCCGCGGCTCTCGGACCGGCCGGAGTTCTCGAAGCTCCTGTCGGATGGATTGGACCAGGCGAACGCGGTCGTCTGGCTCGACCCGAAAAGGCTGGCGCCGATCCTGCGCAAGCAGTCCGAGCGCACCGCCGAGCGCGACGTGCGCTCGCGCATCGACTGGGACCTGGAGCGCCGCCGCGAGGAGGACAAGGTCCTGCGCGAGGAGTTCCCGGGCGAGGCCCGCGGCAGCCTGAGCCCCGAGACCCAGGCCAAGCTGAACCAGCGCGTGGACGAGCGAATCGACCAGCTCGAGCGCAAGATCCTCGACGAGCAGGTGCCGGCGCTGCGCGCGGTCTACGAGCGCCGCCTGGTCTACCTCCAGGCCGTGTCGGGCGCGCTGGCGATGGTCGCCCTGGACCCGAAGTTCCTCGAGCTGAGCTTCGAGGCGATCGTCCCGCTCGAGCCGGCGGAGAGCGGGGGGCGGCCGGATTAGCGCGCGCGCGGCTCGCGCTCGCGGCGCGCGCGGGCCTGCCGCCCGGCGGATGGAAGGGGTGCCCGGGACTGGAATCGAACCAGCATGGGTTTCCCCACAGGATCCTTAGTCACATGAGGTTGACCGGAAACCTGTCCTCGGATGCGACATAAGTGCTTTATCCATCGCTAGTTACGTCGTCGGGCGTGCTCCAAGCCGCGCCGACATCATCTAAGCTCCCTCCGAACCTGTCGTAACTAGGTGATGTAGCAAAGGGTTAGGTCCGGTCTTGGCCGGGATTTTGGGGTGCAGAAAGGCCTTGACGGTACCGCCCGTGGGATGAGCATGGGCCATAGCACGGGGTGGCCTGCCCGCGGGACCGCCCCCACGACCCCAACCCGGTTTCCCAAGGAGCCAAGCCATGCCCGACCCCGACGAGAACCCTGACATCGCCTGGAGCCTATTCGGCGCCCTGCGCGACAACGCCCAGGCGCTCGCCGACGGCGAGATCGAGTTCGAGGAGTTCGCCACCACCAACCACGAGATCTGGGCTGAAGTCGAAGCCGCCGGTCCGACCACCCGCGAGACGGTCCTGGCGGCCCTGCGCGAAGGGCTGGGGGTGCAGCCGTGATGGAACGCAACGACCAGGGCTTCCCGCCCGAAAGACATGAGGCCATCCGCGTCGGCTTGGCCGATGCCGGCCGCCAGGACCGCGTGCCCCAGGAGATCATTGGCACCAGGAGGGTGCGGGTGCGGATCACGGTCGAGGACTACCGGGACCAGACCGGGTCCCTGGAGTGGGCCGTCGACATCGACGGAACGATGTGGGCGTCCGGCGACTGCGCCGACGAGCCCGATGGCATCCGCAAGGCGCACGAGTGCATCGCCGCGGCAGGCATCGACGTCAGCGAGGTGGCGTCATGACCGCGCCCCAGGCACAGCGCTGCTGCTGCTACCTCGGCCACGCGAGCGCCAGCGGGCGATGCACCGCACGCGCCGACGAGGTCCGCGGTTTCTACTGCGAGGAGTGCAGGCGCGACTGCTACGCGATGGACCCCAATCTTCGAGGGCTTCAAGAGCGTCTGCAGGCCCGGCACGACGCGCAGGCGCGGCGCGACGCGCTGGCCAAGGCCCTCGCGAAGGAGGTGACGCCGTGACCCGGCCCAGCGTGAAGAAGGTGAACTCGATGCGCGCGCTGCGGGTGCGCTGGTACAAGGGCCACTGGATCTGCCGCGGCTGGAGCGAGTGGTTGGTCTATTTCGAGGGCCCTCGCGGCGGCGAGCGTCTGGTCGGCACCTTCAAGACGCTGGCGGCGGCCAAGGCAGCGGCGTCGAAGCCGAAGGGGAGGCCGTAGCTATGGCCACCTCTCGTCCCGCGCTGCCCAATTGGACGGCGACCAGCGTGATCGTGGACGGCGACGAGTTCGTCTTCCGGCGAGCAGTCGGCAAGGGCCACGTCATGCGCGTCCCACGTCGCTGCGTCTTGACCCAGAGCCTCGTCGACAAATTGCCGCGCCTCGCGCCCTCGGTCATGCGAGCCGTGATATGGGACGCGGCGCAGACGGGCCTCGGCGTGCGCCTCGGGCAGAACGGCGTCACGTACGTGCTGCAGACGCGTCGGCCGTCGGCCCAGGGTCGTGGCGCGCCCGTGCAGCGCGCGATCGACCGTGGCACCAGCCCGACGTTGGAGGAGGCGCGCACGACGGCACGCGAGTGGTTGCGCGAGCTGCGCCAGGGTCGGGATCCGAAGGAGGCGCAGGCGGTGGAGGTCACGCGCGAGAGCCTCCCTCCGCTGCGCTCGTACCTCACCGCGTTCATCGACCAGCGACGAGAGCGGCCCTTGAAATGTGCCGCCGAACGGCTCGTGGTGCTCGACCCTCCCGAGGGGTCGGAGTTCGCCGGCGCCGACGTGCGGCGGCGGCTGATCGCGCGACGACCGCACGAGGTCACGGAGGCGCGGGTGCGAGCTGCCTACCTGACGATCCGCGAGGACAACCGCAGCTCGGCCGGAAAGTGGCTTCGCTACCTCAGCAGCCTGCTCGCGTTCGTCGAGCTGGACGCATCGCGCCAGGGCATCCCGGTCCTCTGGCCGCGCAACCCCTGCCGCGCGATCGGCCGTGACGAGAAGTACAGGCCGCCGGCGCGCCAGGGCCACATCGCCGAGCGTCGATTGCCCTCGTGGTTCGCCGGCATCGAGCAGGTGCGCAGGCGCGGGCGCGTGCCGAGCGTCACCTTGGACTACATCGAACTGCTGACGACGACCGGGCTGCGAAAGCAGGAGGGCGCGCGGCTGCGCTGGAGCAACGTCGACCTCGAGGCGGCGGTCCTGCACCTCGATGACACGAAGGGTGGAAGACCGTTCGACCTGCCGTTGGAGCCGTTGCACCTCGCGATCCTGAACCGGCGACGTGCGGCGGCAGCCGTCGGCTGCGAGTGGGTTTTTCCCTCGCCCAAGCGCGCGTCCCAGCCGCTGTCAGACGTGCGCGAGGCGCTCAAGAGCATCGAGGAGTGCTCGGGCGTCCACGTCACGCCGCACGATCTGCGTCGAACGTACGCGTCTCTGGCGGCGACGCGGGTCACGCATGCCGAACTGGTGAGGCTCCTCAACCACGCCAATGTCGGCGTGACGATGGGGTACGTCATCTTGGGCGCGGAGAGTCTGCGCCCGGCAATGGCGAAGGTCGCGGCAGCCTTCGAGGCTGCCCAACAACAAGCGAAGAAGGAGTTACGCGATGGAGCAGCAGCAGCCGATGGAGTGGCTGACGCCGAAGGCGGCAGCGAAGCGGCTCGGGCTGGCGCCTGAGACGCTCAAGCGCTGGCGAGCGCGCGGCATCGGGCCGATCTACACCCGCGTATCACCCCGGCGCGTGAAGTACCTACTCACCGACGTGGACGACTTCATGATGGCCCGCCGCGTGCGACCGCGCGTGCCGAGGGCGCGCATGCGGCTGATCGAGGACGCCGGGTAGAGGAGCCGAGTCATGGACGACCTACAAGACCAACGGCCCCGACCGCGCGTGCGACTCGTCGGGCGCGACGGGAACGCCTTCAACGTCCTGGGGTTGGCGCTGCGTGCTCTGCGCGAAGCCGGCTGGACCCAGGAGCAGTGCGACGCGTTCGTGGCCCAGGCGACCAGCGGCGACTACGACCACTTGCTAGGCACGGTGATGCAGCACCTCGACGTTAGCTAGCGCGGTCGGCTGGCGGGCGCGACGCGCCACCCGTCGAACCTGCGCCCGAATCCTAGCCGTCGAGCCGGAGCTAAGGCCGCAGGTCAGTGAAACGTTGCTTCTTGACGGCGGGCAGCTTGGGTTGCGGCTGCGGATTCGAACTACCCGTGGCTAGCGGGAGTTGGAGGTTGACGCTGAAACGGACGCGACTCACGCTTTCACTCGACTGCTGACTTTTTCGTTCCCCGCCCGCCTTGAAGCTCATCACGGCCAGTCCACCACCCACTCCTCGCTCCGAGCCCTCGACGACTGTTAGAGCTACGTCGAACTCGACAGTCTGGACGGGGTTGTGGCTCTCCCTTTCGGCGAGGATGTTTGCGCGCACCTGGAGCCTCGGATTGATTACCGCACCCTTCGAAACTTCCGCTTGTGCGGCCTCGACGCCCCTGATGAACTGCAGGAGCGTCTCTTTCACAAAGTCTTGAACATCCATGCTGGGCCGTTCCTGTTTGGCGACCCCGGCACCCTAGCGCGCGGGAGAGCTCTCGCCCAGGACGCAAGGTGCCGAGCTGAGCTGCGCCCCGGCTGGGGGCGCGGGGTCGAGGGCCAGCTCGGGCGCGGGGCTCCAGGTCGCGCCGCATAGGAGGTCCAATCCCACCGGCCTGGAGCCGGGATCGGCCTTGGCGGCGGCAAGAGGGCGGATTCTGACCAGCCGGGGGCCTGTCCTGGCGCCCGCGCTCATCCCAAGCTCATCCCGGAGCCCGCCCGGCTGGCCATTCCGGGGGAGGTCCCGGCCTAGCTCGGGCCAGCCCAGGCGGCCAACGGGCGGCCTG
>DATKBQ010000112.1:0-3817 GCA_035546375.1 Planctomycetota bacterium
ATCCCCTGCCCCCGGCGAAAGCGGTGCACTCGATCTACGTCACGTAGCGAACCCGTGTCTCCGAAGAGCCGGATGCGGCAATCCCGCACGTCCGGATCTGTGGGGGGCCTGGGCGGGCAACCGCCCAGGTCTACCCGATGGGACATTTCGCGACGCGGCACGATCCGGACGCGGAGCTGCCCGCGGCCGTCGCCGGCCGCGGAAGCGCCTGAGGGACGTCCCTGCAATGCGGGCTTCCTCCCTCCATCCGACTTCGGAGGATCTCGAACCCGCTCACTTGCACCGCTTACAATCGCTTCCGCGACCTTGGACCCCAAGAGGTCCCCCGCACCCATGCCCACCGATCCCGCGACCGCCTCCTGGCGCGTCTTCCAGCTCGACCTCGCCCTGGATGACGACCCCGCACTCCTGCGCGAGCGCGCAGCGCATGTCCTCGGCCTCGACTCCGCCGACCTCCGCAGCTTCCGGATCGCGCGCAAGGCCCTCGACGCGCGCAAGCGCGGCGGAGCTCGGCGCCTGCGTTTCGTCTGCCACGCCGACCTGACCGTCGACGCGCGACTGCGCCCCGCCGCCCTGCGCCGGGCGTTGAAATCGGGCCGCGCAGCGCCCACGCCTCCGCAGGCCACGCTCGAGCGGCCCGCGCGGCACCCTTCCCTCCACCGCGCGCGCGTGCTGGTGGTCGGCGGCGGTCCCGCTGGGCTCTTCGCCGCGCTCGCCTTGGCGCGCAACGACGTCGCCGTCACGCTGCTCGAGCGCGGGCCGGAGATCCGCGCGCGCGGCCGGGCCCTGGTGCGCTTCCACCGCACGCGCCAGCTCGACCCCGAGGCCAACCTGCTCTTCGGCGAGGGCGGCGCGGGCACCTACTCGGACGGCAAGATCTACACCCGCGTCGACGATCCGCTCGAGGTGACGCTGCTCGAGGAGCTGGTCCGCTGCGGGGCTCCGGAGGCGATCGTCTACGACAGCCTCGCGCACATCGGCACCGACCGGCTGCACCGGATCCTGCCGGCGTTCCGCGAGCGGCTGCGCGCGCTCGGGGTCGAGCTCGCCTTCGACACGCGCGTCGACGCGCTCGTGCTCTCCGGCGGCGCCGGCGGAGAGCGCCGCGTCACCGCCGTGCGCACCGGCTCCGGCGAGATCGGCTGCGACGCGCTCGTGCTCGCCACGGGCCACAGCGCCCGCGACACCTGGGCCGCGCTCGCGGAGCAGGGCGTGCCCTTCGAGGCGAAGCCGTTCCAGATCGGCGTGCGCATCGAACACCCCCAGGAGCTGATCGACCGCGGCCGCTACGGCGACGCGGCCGAGCGGCTCGGCGCCGCCGCCTACAACCTCGTGTGCCGCGCGGGCGACGGCCTGCCGGCCGCGTATTCCTTCTGCATGTGCCCCGGCGGGCGCATCGTCGCCAGCGTCAACCAGCCGGGGCTCTTGTGCACGAACGGCATGAGCAATTCGCGGCACTCCTCGGCCTGGGCCAGCGCGGCGGTCGTGACCACCCTGGGACCCGAGCACTTCGGCTCGGCGCCCTTCGACGGCGTGGCGCTGCAGCGCGAGCTCGAGGTGCGCTTCTTCGAGGCCGGCGGCGGCGACTACACGGCGCCGGCGCAGGGGGCGCAGGACTTCGTGCTCGGGCGCGGGAGCGCGTCGGTCCGGCGGTCCACCTGGCCCTTCGGGAGCGTGCCCGCGCGCGTCGACCGGCTCCTGCCGCCGCTCGTGCGCGGCGCGATCGCGCGGGCGCTCCTGGCCTTCGAGCGCCAGGTGCCCGGCTTCGCCGGCAACGACGGGCAGCTCGTCGGGCTCGAGTCGCGCAGCTCGGGCCCGGTGCGCATCCCGCGCGATCCGCGCACGCGCCGGGCGCTCGGGTTCGAGAACCTCCTGCCGGTGGGCGAGGGCGCCGGGCACGCCGGCGGGATCATGAGCGCCGCCCTGGACGGCGCCAACGCGGCCCTGGCGCTCGTCGAGTGCGGAACCGGGCCCTGAGCGGTGCTAGGCTCTTCGCCCCATGGCCGACGAGCACCGCCCCTCGCCGCGCGCGCCGCGCAAGGTGACCACGCGCAGCCTGCGCCAGATGAAGGAGCAGGGCCAGGTCATCTCGGCGCTCACCGCCTACGACTTCCTGATGGCGCAGCTCCTCGACCAGGCCGGGGTCGACGTGATCCTGGTGGGGGACTCGGCCGGGATGGTGATCCAGGGGCTGGAGACGACGGTCGGCGTGACGCTCGAGCAGATGCTCTACCACGCCGCGGTCGTCGCGCGCGGCGTGTCGCGGGCGCTGGTGGTCGCCGACATGCCGTTCATGAGCTACCAGGTGAACCCCGACGAGGCGCTGCGCAACGCCGGGCGCATGATCAAGGAGTCGTCGGTCGAAGCGGTCAAGCTGGAGGGCGGCGCGGCGATCTGCCCGACGATCCGGCGCATCGTCGACGTCGGCATCCCGGTCATGGGCCATCTCGGGCTGACGCCGCAGTCGATCCACAAGTTCGGCACCTACCAGGTGCGCGCGCGCGAGCCGGAGGAGGCCGACGAGGTGCGCCGCGACGCGCTCGCGCTGGAGGAGGCCGGCGCCTTCGCGATCGTGATCGAGAAGGTGCCGGCCGCGCTCGCGGCCGAGGTGTCGCGCTCGGTGAAGGTCCCCGTGATCGGGATCGGCGCCGGGCCGGGCTGCGACGGGCAGATCCTGGTGACCCACGACATGCTCGGGATCTACACGCGCTTCCACCCGCGGTTCGTCCGGCGCTACGCGGAGCTGGGCCGCGAGATGAAGTCCGCCTTCGAGCACTTCGTGCGCGACGTGAAGGGGCGCGAGTTCCCCTCGAAGGAAGAGAGCTACTAGGACGGGAGGCCCTTGGCTTCCCAGCTCGCGAGCACCTGACGTAGTCGTGCGCGAGCGCCAGACCGGCCAGACCACGCGCGGCCGGAGCGGCCTGCCGACATCCCGGCGTCAGCCGTGGGAGGTTGGACCCTAGGGCGCGAAGACGATGTGTTGCGCCTCCGAGAAGTTGAAGCTCGAGGGCGAGCCCGTGGGATCGCGGTACCAGAACTGGAAGTTCCAGGCCGAGCCCGCCGCGATCGAGTGCGCGCTGCCGCTGAAGGGGAACTGCGTCAGGTCGACCGGGTAGACCACGACGCCATTCGGATCGGCGACGAGCGGAGGCATCACGCGCTGCACGCTTCCGCTGACGCAAGCCCAGCCGTTGCCGAAGGGCAGGTGCTGCTGCTGTGCGCCGTAGTGGAAGATGCCGAGCTTGCCAGGCGGCAGGCCGCTGATCGTGAAGACGAGGTTGTTGGCGGTGAGGCCGGGGCAGCCCTCGACCGAGAAGCTGGCTCCGCTCGCGCTCACCGAGTTCGCTGCCGCCGGCCAACAAGAGGACGACGTCGAGCCGCAGGGAGGCGCTGGTGCCAGCCGTGCGACGGTGTGCCACTCGGCTGCCGCAAACTCGACATGGATCAGCCCGCTCGGCAGCGCAGGCACGTTGCACTGGCTGGTGGTGTTCGATCCCCAGGCCACGACCGAGCCGTCGCTGCGGCGTGCGACGGTATGGAAGTAGCCCGCCGCCACTTCGACGTAGCTGAGCCCGCTCGGCAGAGCGGGGACGTTGCACTGCCCGTAGTTGTTCCATCCCCAGGCCACGACCGAGCCATCGCTGCGGCGCGCGACCGTGTGGAACCACCCTGCCGCCACCTCGACGTAGGTGAGCCCGCCCGGGAGCGCCGGCACGTTGCACTGGCCGTAGGTGTTGTCTCCCCAGGCCACGACCGAGCCTTCGCTGCGGCGTGCGACCGTGTGTTCCCCGCCCGCCGCCACCTCGACGTAGCTGAG
>DATKBQ010000113.1:0-3410 GCA_035546375.1 Planctomycetota bacterium
CTAGGGGCGGACTGCCCCGCGCGAGCGGCGGGCGCCCGCCGGTCGAGGGACGTGGGGGGGACGTGGGCGGGACGTGGGCGAAACGTGGGGGCTTGCGACCCGGGCGGGCCGCCGCTACCCTCTTCCGCCCTGTAGCGCCCCGACGGGCGAACGGAGCGAACCCATGGCCCGTGTATGTGACTACTGCGGCAAGCGCACCGAGAGCGGCGCCCAGATCGCCCGCCGCGGCTTGCCCAAGAAGAAGGGTGGCATCGGCCTGCGCATCACCGGCCACACCCTGCGCAAGTTCAAGCCGAACATCCAGCGCGTGCGCGCCGAGGTCGACGGCAAGCCGGTGCGCGTCAAGATCTGCACGCGCTGCTTGAAGGCCGGCAAGATCGTCAAGCCGCTGCGTCCGCAACCGGCTGCCTGAGCCCGCGCCCGGACTTGCGTGGGAGCGCCCGCGGCGCGCGCGGCCGGGACGGCCGCGCGCGCCGCTCGCGTTTCGTCGCGGGCCTGCAGCGCCGGCCGTGCCGCACCCCCGCGGAACACGTCGGGCTGGAGCGCGGAGACAGCTCGCGTACAGCTCGCGACGCCTCGCCGGCGAGAATTCTTCCCGGGAACGGTCTCTTCCGGACGGCCGTCCGGGACAGGTGTCGACGAGCGAGCGCGCGACGATCGCGCGGCGTCCGCACGAGTTCCGAGATCGCGCGGACCGAGGCTCTGCGACGCGCGTCGAACGCAGCTCGCGCGCGCCTCGCACGCACGCTCGCGCGTCAGACGTAAGTTCTTGCGTCGAAAGGATGTTAGAGCGCAACGGCGCACGCGCGCCGCGCGGGCTCGCGCAGCACTTGGAGGGCGCGCGCCTCGGCGTCTCGCGCGTGCGCGGCGAGCGAGCGCAGCGAAGGCGCGCGACGTGCTCGAAGGTGGCTGCGACGCGCGCACGCGGCGGGAGCTGGACAAGTTTCCGCGAAAAAGTTTTGCAGATCGCGGGAAAGGCGGAACCGCGCCGAGCCGATGGAGGGCTTGATGCCGTGAGCCAGGCACCTGGCGGTGCCTCGTTCTGGACCAAAGCCCAAGGAGACATCCGAAATGGCAAAGCGTAGGAAGAAGGCCACGAAGAAGGCCACGAAGAAGGCCGGTCGCAAGGGCCGCCGCAAGGCGGGCGCCCGCAAGACGGCGAAGAAGCGTGGCGGCAAGCGCCGGGCCAAGAAGGCCTAGCTCGAGCCTCCAGGCCGAGGCGTTCCGACCTTCGCGGTGAACAAGAGCCAGCTCGTCGCCCACGTGGCCCATGAGCTGCGGACATCCCGGCTCGGGGCCGCACGACTCGTCGACGCGGTGCTGGACGGAGTCCGGAAGGGCTTGCGCGAGGACGGCAACGTCACGATCGCCGGATTCGGCACGTTCGAGGTGCGCGCCCGCAGGGCACGCGTCGGACGCAACCCCCACACCGGGGAGCCGATCCAGATCGAGGCCGGGAAACGAGTCGGATTCCGGATGGGCAAGGCCCTGCGCGAGTCCGTCTGACCCTGGCCCGGTGAACGAACCCGTTCACGGCCGGCTCCCTCCGCGAGGGGGGAGCCGGCTGCCTTTTCGACGGAGGCGCGGCTCGCTCCGGATCAGGCGCGGCTGCGCGCGCGTAGCGCTTCGACCTCGGCGCGGATCGTCGCATCGTCGATCTTCGCGAACAGCGCCTCGATGGTGCCGAGCGGCGTGCCGGGGGCGAGCCGCCTCCAGCTGCCGGGACGCGGCACGCCGGGCCAAGCCTGCGCGGAGACCTCGCCCGCCTGGCCGAGCATCCACCACAGCGCCTGGGCCTTGCCGGGCAGGATCGGCGCCATCCAGAGCGCCATCCAGCCCAGCCAGTCGCAGCAGGTCGCGAGGACGCTCGCGGCGGCCTCGCGGTCGGTCTTGACCAGCGTCCAGGGCGCCGTGCGGTCGACGAAGACGTTCGCCACGCGGCCGTTCTCGACGAGCTGCTCCGCCGCGCGCCGGAACCGGAAGGCGCGCACGGCCTCGGCCGGGTCGCCGAAGGCGCCGCATTCTGAGAGGAGCACGCGGTCGAGCTCCGCCTCGCGTCCGGCCGCGAGCGCCGGGATCCTCCCCTCGAAGTGCCGCGCGACGAAGCGCAGGACGCGCGTGGCCAGGTTGCCGATCGTGTCCGCCAGCGCGCCGTTCACCGCCTGCTGGAACTCCTCCCACAGCCACTGCGTGTCCTTCGTCTCCGGGCTCGAAGCGAGCAGGTAGAAGCGCGCCGCCTCGGCGTCGTAGCGCTCGAAGAAGCTCTCCAGCGGGATCGACCAGCCCCGCGAGGTCGAGAACTTGTCGCCCTCGAGGTTGTAGAACTCGTTCGCCGGCACCTGCCAGGGCAGGACGTAATCCTGCTTCACCCCGTAGAGCATCGCGGGGAACACGAAGCAGTGGAACGGGATGTTGTCCTTGCCGATGAAGTGCACCAGGCGCGTGTCGCTGGAGAGCCAGTAGTCCTTCCACGCCTCGGGCCGGCCCTCGCGCGCGGCCCACTCGCGGGTGAACGAGATGTAGCCGATCGGCGCGTCGAACCAGACGTAGAGCACCTTCCCGCGCTCGCCGCCGGCTCGATCGGGCGGCACCGGCACGCCCCACGCCATGTCGCGTGTGATCGGCCGCGGCTGGGTCTGGTCGAGCAGGTTGGAGATGAAGGCGCGCACGTTCGGCTTCCACTCGTGCTCCGCGACCCAGCGTCCGATCGCCTCGTCGCGCAGCTTGGGCAGGTCGAGGTACCAGTGCACGGTCTCGCGCCGCTCGGGGGTCGTCCCGCACAGCGAGCAGCGGGCGACCGGCATCTCGAGCGGGTCGATCCACGAGCCGCAGCGCGGGCACTCGTCGCCGCGCGCGCGCTCGTAGCCGCACTTGGGGCAGGTGCCCTCGACGTAGCGGTCGGCCAGGAACTTCTCGTCCCGCGGGCAGTAGAGCTGGGCGCTCGAGCGCTTGGACAGGTAGCCGTTGTCGTCCAGGCGCCGGAAGAACTCCTGGGACAGCTCGGCGTGGAAGGGGCAGGTGCTCGTGCCCGAGAAGATGTCGAACTCGATCCCCAGGCGCCGCAGGCCCGAATGGATCACCTCGCGCCAATGGGCCACGTAGCTCGCGTAGGGCACGCCCTCGCGCTCCGCGCCGATCGTGATCGCGACCCCGTGCTCGTCGGTGCCGCAGATGAAGCGCACGTCCTCGCCCTGCATGCGCAGCGTGCGCACGTAGACGTCGGCGGGGAGGTAGGCGCCGACCATGTGGCCGAAGTGCTGCGGGCCGTTGGCGTAGGGCAGCGCGCTGGTGACGAGGTAGCGGGTCAGGGGCGGCGCTCCGGGGAGGGCGGGATTCTACTGGCGGGGTGGGGCGCCGGGTCGGTTGGGACTTGGTCGATGGGTGGTAGTCACCGAGGAGCACGCGTGCAG
>DATKBQ010000114.1:0-2748 GCA_035546375.1 Planctomycetota bacterium
AACCCTCCAGATTATGCTCTAGACGGCTGGCGCCGGCAGGGAGTCGAACCCCGGGCCTACTGATTGAAGTCAACATGCGATCGCCAGCTCGTTTTGCGTAGGGTCTTGACCAAATCCTGCCCCCGCAACCAGCGTTGTCTGTCGAACGCCCCGGCCCCCAAAGCCGGGGCGTTTGCCTTTGCCGAGCGCCAGTATTCCGGCAAGCTCGCCGACGAGCTCGATCTGAAGTGCACCGTCGACCGGGAGGAGCACGATCCGCTCGACGAGACCCCGCAACGCCTCGGCTGCCTCCTGACGAAGAGCGGGATCGTTCAGCGAGACGGAGAGCTCGCCGACCCTTCGGCGGTAGACCTCGACCAGACCGGGATGCAGCGCGATCGCCGGCTCGGCCGGCGCTTCCTCCATCCGCGCGCGCAATTCCGTCTGCCGTGCCTCGAGGGCCGCCATCTCCTCCTTCATCGCCGGCGCAAAGAAGCCGGCCTTCACCGCCTCGACGATATTGCGGATCTGCTTCTCGACCGTCTTCAGCTCGGTCTCGACACCGGCGCGCGCGCCGAGCGTCTCTGCCCTCAGCCGGTTCCATTCGCGCTGGTACTCGGCCACGTACTCCGCGACGAGGTCGGGGTGCATCAGATGCTCGCGAAGCCCGTCGAGCACGGTTGCCTCGAGCACGTCCCGCCGGATCGTCAGCCGGTTGGTGCAGGTGCCCCGGTTCCGCGCGTTCGCGCAGCCGTAGTGTCGTGCGCCGACGAGGACATAGCCGCCGCCGCAGGCGCCGCAGCCGAGCAGCCCGGAGAACAGGTAGACCGGCCGGCGCGCGCGCTCCGATCTGACCGAGCTCTTCTCCACAACAACAGACCGGGTTGCCTTCTGCCGCGCCTTCGCCTGCGCCCAGAGATCGTCGTCCACGATCCGCAGTTCCGGCACCTCCTCGATGACCCACTCCTCCGGCGGGTTCGGTCGGGCCTGGCGACGGCCCGTCTCCGGGTCCTTGATGAACCGTTGGCGGTTCCAGACGAGCCGGCCCACATAGAGTTCGTTGTTGAGGATGCCCGTGCCGCGCCGCCAGTTCCCGTAGATCGTCGACGCGCCCCAGGCGGTGCCTCGGGGTCCCGGAATCCCGTCGCGATTGAGGCCGGCCGCGATCGCGCGCGGGCTCGATCCCGCGGCAAACTCGCGGAAGACCCGCCGGACCACCCTGGCCTGCGCATCGTTGACTGTGCGCTCGCCGGTGCGTCCCGCTACGTCGTAGCCATAACAGAGGCCGCCGCCTGACAGTCCCTGCCGTACGCGGCCCTCGAGCCCGCGCCGCGTCTTCTGCGCGAGGTCCTTGAGGTAGAGCGCGCCCATCGTGCCCTTGAGCCCGACGTGGAGTTCGCTGACCTCGCCCTCTGCTACGGTCACGAGCGGGATGCCGCGAAACGACAGGAGCTTGTAAAGCGCCGCCACGTGCTCCTGATCGCGGCTCAGCCGGTCGAGGCTCTCGGCGACAACGACATCGAAGCGCCCATCACGCGCGTCCTCCAGCAGCTTCTGGTATCCCGGCCGCAGGTGCGACGCGCCGCTCGACGCGTGATCGCTGTAGACCTGCGCACGACTCCACCCCTCCCGCTCGATGCGACGCCGGCAGACGCGGACCTGATCCTCGATCGATGCTTCCCGTTGCAGGTCCGACGAGTAGCGGGCGTAGATGGCGGCGCGCATGGGACTCTCTCCTCCGGGTTCAGGCGTCGCGGATCTGGCGGAAGGCCGCCGTGACGCTGCGGGACGCGTCGAGCTGGCTCGCGCGGATGTAGTACCGCTCGGTCGTCTCGCCCTGACGATGCCCGAGAAGCGGCCGCGCGTGAAGCGCGTCCGCGGGCGTGCTCTCGGCGAGGAAGGTCGCGGCGATGCCGCGGAAGGCGTGCGGGTTGAGGGCGACGCCGAGGAGCTCCCGGCTGCGCTTCCTCACGGCAGCATAGATCGTCCCCTCTGCCATCGGCCTGCCCTTGCAGGCGGGCCAGACATGGGCGCCGTCGGCGGTTCCGGGGATCTTCGGTCGCCCCTCGTCGAGGTAGACATCGAGGAACGGGTCGAGCTCGCGCGGCAGCACGAGGTGGATCGGCTGCGCCGTCTTCGTCTCGTGCACATTGAAGCGGAGGTGCCACTCGTCCCCGAGCCGGTACAGGTGACGGTCGAGCTCCATCATCGCGACGTTGCGCAGGCGGATCGGGCAGACGGAGAGGACGGCGCAGAGCAGCGTGTCGCGGAGGGCGAGCTGCTCGCGGCGCTTCGCGAGCGGCCCGGCGGCAGTCCGCGCGAGCTCGGCCAGGAGGCGCCGGAACACGTCCCCCGCCGGCAGGATCCGCTCGCGGTCGGCCCGCGAGGGCTTCGCCCAGCGATCGAGGCGGTTGGTCAGGTCCCTGAGCCAGCGCCAGTCGCCCGCGGGGTGCATGCGCAGCAGCACGCACTTGAGGCCGATCACGGCCGAGGCCGCTGTCCGGGGCGCCAGCCGGTCGATCAGGCTCCGCGCGTAGGCCTCGATCCGCCCGGGCGTCGCCCGCTGCCAGGGATCGGCATCAGCGTCGAGCCGGCCGGTGGCCGCGAGCCAGCCGAGCCAGCGCGCGTAGTGCTTGGCGTTCGTACGCCGCGTCGCCGCGGCCCAGTGCACGGCCTCGCCCCGGCCGTGGAGGATGTCGCCCGGACGGAAGAGATCATCCCACGCCGCCTGGTCCGCCTCCGGAACGTCGTCATGATGGAGCTCGGCCG
>DATKBQ010000115.1:0-16937 GCA_035546375.1 Planctomycetota bacterium
CCGCTTACACGCTGCGTGTAAGCGGGGGGTAACGGAAAGTGGTGAACTGTCGCGGAGATGAATCATCGGCCTCAGCGCAGCTCGCGGCGCAGGAACTCGACGGTCAGCTCGTACAGGGCCTCCACCTCCGGCGTCCGCTCCGTGTCGCGCAGGTAGTGACCGAGGCCCTCCACGAGGTGCAGCTCGCAGGGCCTCCCCAGCCGCTGCATCTCCCCCGCGAGCAGCCTTGACTGGTGTACGGGAACGACCTCGTCCTCCAGCGAGTGCACGAGCAGGAGCGGCGCGCCAAACTCGGCCGCGTGGTGGCGCGAGGACCAGAGCCAGTACCGCCCCGGCTCGCGGCTGGGCAGCCCCAGGGCGATCAGCGCGCGGTCCAGCCCGAATGGCGGCGCGAACCTGCCGGCCTCCAGCTCACGGCGGAGCTCGAAGAGGTCCGTCGGCGGCCCGAGCAGCACGATGGCCTGGGCGATTCCCGGGTGCCGCGCCGCCAGCCGCGCCACGTGCAGCCCACTGTAGGAGCCGCCCAGCAGGGCGGGCGCGCCCGCGCGGGCGCGCGGCAGGCGCCCGGCTTCGAGCAGCAGCGCCAGCCGCCGCAGCTCGTCGACGTCCGTCTCGACGTCCAGCGCGTGCAGCGGTGACGTCGAGACGACCACGAACCCCGCGGCGGCCAGCGCCAGCGACACGTTCTGCCAGTCCTCCGCCTGCCCGGGGTACACGGCGAGCAGCGCCGGCAGCACGCCGCCCTCCGCCTGCGGCGCGTAGCAGAATGCCGTGGGCCCCTCCCGCGCGCCGGCGCGATAGCGGATCCGCCAGCGCACGGCCGATGCGCGCACCGGCACGTCGGTCGAGAGCTCCTCCGGACCGCGCAGCTCGAGCTCCTGCGGGGACAAGACGACCGGCGGCTCGAGCGGAGCCAGCTCGACGTCCAGATGGGCGCTTCCGTCTTCGGGCACCGCGATCCCGAAGAGCCCGCCCGCAAGCGCGTCGGCGCGACCGGGCGCGCCGGCCGCGACCGCGTAGCGTCCGGCCGGAACCCCGGGCACCTCGAAACTCCCATCGGCGTCGCTCTCGCCGAAGAACGACGTGCCGTCCGACGCCGCGACCAGCACGCGTCCGCCCGCGATCGGCGCGCCCCCGGGAGCTCGCAGCATCCCGCGCAGCGCTCCGCGCGCGGCGAGCTCGGGCGGGTGCAAGAGGCCGAGCTTGCTCGCCAGCCAGTGCTGGAGCGTGTTGCGGTACGGCCAGACGAGCCGGTGCTCGCTGTGCCAGAGCCAGATCCCCGCGGCACACGCGGAAACCAGCGCGAGGAGGGCGCGGCGGCGCATGACGCCGCCATTGTGCGCACGCCGGCCCCTCCCGCGAAGTCAGACCAGCGGCAGCGGCTCGTAGCGCTTCCCGAGCACCCTCTCCTGCCGCACGCCGAACCAGCCCTCGATGATGGCCGCGTAGACCGCCCTGAAGTCGACCGTGTGCCTCAGGTCGCCCTCGTCCAGGTCCGTGAGCGCGGGGTGCTTCCCGTACAGCCCACCCTTCACCGCCGTTCCGGCCACGAACATCGGCGCCGCGACCCCGTGGTCGGTGCCGCGCGAGCCGTTCTCCTTCAGCCGGCGCCCGAACTCGGAGAACACGAGCACGACCAGCTCGCGGCCCGCCTCGCTGCGCGCGAGATCCTCCAGGAAGGCTCCGAGCGCCGCATCCAGCCGGCGCATCAGCGCGTCGTGGCGGTTTTTCTGGTCGGTGTGCGTGTCGAATCCGCCCAGCTCGACCGAGAACACGCGCGAGCCCAGGCCGCCGTTGCACAGGGCGGCGACGTCGCGCAGCGCCGCGGCGAACGGATCGGCGGGGTAGTCGACGGCGCTCCTGTAGCGCGCCGCCGCGCGGCGGATGCGCTCCGACGAGGCCTGAGCGTCGGCGAGCGTGCGCCGCAGGAGCTCGAGGTTCGCTTCCTCGCCCTCGCGTGCGCCGTCCATCGCGCCCGCCTCGCCGTACGCTTCGACCTCGCGCTCGCTTCCGGCCCAGCGGTAGCTGACCGGCGTCACGAACGAGGTCGGCGGGTGCGCGCTCGAGTGCAGCGAGTAGGGCACGTTCGCGCCGACGTGCACGACGCGGTCCGTCCCCTCGGCGCCGGCCCAGGCGCACCCGCACAGCCGCCCGACCCAGCCCTCGCCCACCGCGCGGCCGCGCAGGTCGGCGGTGTGCCAGATGTCCATGGACTTGAAGTGCGAGCGCACGGGCCGCGGGTAGCCCGCGCCCTGCACGATCGCGAGCGATCCAGAGTCGAAGAGCTTGCGCAGGCGCCCGAGCTCGGGGTGCAGCGCGCGGTAGTCGTCGAGCTTCAGGAGCCGGTCTGCCGGCAGTCGCAACGTGGGCCGCGCCGAGTGGTAGGCATCGTCGCCGTAGGGCACGAGCGTGCTCAGCCCGTCGTTCCCGCCCGAGAGCTGGAGCAGGAGCAGCGTGCGCGGCGCCGCGCGCGGGCCGAGCGGCGGCGAGGCGAAGAACCGCACCGCGCCGTGGGCGCGCGACGAGACGAGCGCCAGGCCTCCGAAGACCGAGAGCCCTCCGAGCAGGGCCCGGCGCCGGTCGAATCGCGGTTGGTCCATCATCGCCGCCTCAGTGGAGCTGCGCCTCGGGCAGCGACAGGATCAGGTGCGCGATCCGCCGCAGGAGCCTCTCCGCCTCCGGCTGTTGCTCGAGCAGCTTGCCGTCGGCCACGCCCAGCGAGGCGCGCTCCCCGTCGAGGAACTTCGTGAGCACGGCGCGGCTCGGCGCCGTGAGCTCGACCGCGAGCAGCTCGCTGCACAAGGTCGCGAGGATCGCCGCGTCGCTCGCCGCACCCGCGCGAAGACAGCGCGCCGAGAGGTTGAGGTTCGGGCGGTACAGCTCGCCGAGCCGGCGCAGTCCGCCCAGCTCCGCGCCCAGGCCCGCGGCCTGGAGCCTCGCCCGGGCACGCGCCGCGGCGGGCCCGTCGCCCTCCTCGCCGCCGGTCCGCTCGCGCGGCTCCGCGGGGCCCTCGTCCATGCCGTCCATTCCCTCGTCGCCCTCGTCCATGGACATCTCGGAGGCCATCTCGGGATCCGGCCGCAGCACGTTCTCGAGCTTGACGACGCCGAGCAGCATCCCGGCGTAGTTCCCGCGCTGCAGCAGGCTCGAGGTCGTGACCCACGCCGCTCCGCCCTCCCAGCCCTTCACGTTGGGCGGATCGAACAGCCGCTCTCCGAGCTGGCCGGCGGCCAGCCACACGAGCTGCGGCGGAGGCTCGAGCCCGAGCCGGCGGCACGATCCGACCAAGTACTCGACCGGGCCGGCGATGCGCGTCCCGACGACGGCCTCGGAGTAGAACTGCGGATCGAGGAAGAGCTTGCGCAGGAACGCCGAGAGGTCCCATTCGCTTTGCTTCAGGAACGCCGCGTACTCGGCGAGCCGCGCCTCCTCCGGCTCGCGCCCCTCGAACCACGCCAAGAGCTTCCCCGCCACCCAGCGCGGGCACGCCGGCTGCTTCAGCAGCACGTCCACCAAGCCGTCTGCGTCCAAATTGCCGATCACCCCGAGCACGCTCTTCCGCCCGCGGTCGTGCTGGCGCCGGTTGAAGAACGCCGCCTCGCCCTCGCGCGCCCGCCATCCGGTCAGCGCGCGCGCGGCCTCCTTCACGTCCTGCTCGGTGTAGTTTCCCTCGCCGAGCGTGAATAGCTCCATCAGCTCGCGCGCCAGGTTCTCGTTCGGGCTCGCCTTGCGGTTCTGGTCGTTGTCGAGGTAGGCGAGCATCGCCGGATCGCGGACGACCTCGCGCAGGAGCTGGTCGAACCGCCCAAGCGCATGCCTCCGGTAGAGCTCGTTCTGCCGGACCATCGCGGCCGCGTTCTTCACCTCGCGGAAGGAGCTCGTGAAGTACCCGTGCCAGAAGAGCGTCATCCGCTCGCGCAGCGGGTGGCGGCCCTCGAGCATCTCGGCGATCCACCACCCGCTGAACTGGAAGAGCAGCTCACGCTGCCCCCGGCGATACCGCCCCTGCGCCTCGCGCCGCGCCTCCGGCCCCATGGCCGCCATCTCCGCCCGCGCCGGCCGCTCGGGAGGGTCGAGGAAGAACGGCTCGTCGTCGCCATAGCCCGCGAGCAGCTCCTCGACGAACGCCGCCTGCCCCACGCGCACCGCGCGCTCGATCTCCGCCGGCCGCGCGCCGAACCCGGCGCGGTTCAGGAGGTGCTCCGCCGCGCGCGCGTTCCACTCGATGGGATCGCCGGGCGCGCACGCCGGCACGAGCATGAGGAGGAGGTCGATCATGGTCGCCGCGCCCGTTACCAACCCTCGCCGCCGGCCGGAGTTCCGCACCGCCACGTGGGAGATCCTCGACTATCATTACCCTTGTCGGCCAAACCGCGATCCCCAGCCATGAGCGACCCGATCGGAGCCCGCCCCCGCCGCCGCGCCCTGCGGCGGGCCGCCGTGGCGCTGGCGACGCTGCTCGTCCTCTGGCTCGGCGCTTCCTTCGCCGCCGCCCTGACCCTGACCGGGCGAGCGAGCGGGCCCCGGCCCGAGCCGCTGCCGACGGACCTCGGCCCGGCGGCCGAGGAGCTGCGCCTGGCGACGCGCGACGGCGAGCAGCTCGGCGCCTGGTACGCGCCCTCGCAGCGGCCCGGCGCGGCCGGCGTCGTCCTCTTGCACGGCAATGGAGGCAGCCGCCGCCATCGCCTCGATCCCGCGCGGTCCTTCCTCGCCGAGGGCTGCGCCGTGCTGCTCGTCACGCTGCGCGCTCACGGAGACTCGACCGGCGAGCGGAACGACTTCGGCTGGAGCTCGCGCCTGGACGTGATCGCGGCGGTCGAGGAGCTCGAGCGCCGCCGCCCCGGCTCGCGGGTCGTCGTGTGCGGTGCCTCGCTCGGCGCCGCGGCCGCCGCCTTCGCGGCCGAAGAGCTGGGCGAGCGCGTCCACGGCTGGATCCTCGAGAGCGTCTACCGCGACCTCGCCACCGCCGCCCGCCGGCGCGTCGAGCGCTACCTGCCCCCTGGAATCGACTGGATCGCATACCAGGGCCTGCGCGTCGCGGGCACCCTCGTCCTGCCGGGCTGGTCGCGCCTCTCCCCGGCCGAAGCGGTGACCGCGATCCCCGCCGGAGTCCCGGTGCTGCTGCTCGCCGGCGCCCGCGACCTGCTCTCCCTCCCTGCCGACGTCGCCGACGTGCTCGCGCGCTGCGGCGGCCGGGCGGAGCTGGTGGTGATCGAAGAGGCCGGCCACGGCCGTTTGTGGCGCAAGAGCCCCGAGCAGTACCGCTCGGCCGTGCTGGAGCTCGTGCGCGGCGTGGAGTGAGGCGCCGCGAACGCGCGATCAGCTTGCGCAGGCGGCTTGGAGCTCCGAGCGAGCCCCTCGCCGCCTTCGGAGCACTGGCCGCGCGACGAGCAAAACGACCAAGGCGATCGTCACGAGCGCACCCGCGATCACGTAGCCAGCGCCGCCTCCGAGACTGACCAGCGTTTCCGTCGAGCCGTCCGACGCGACGCGGACGATCCGATGGGTCTCGAACCATCCCTCCAGGATCCCGGGGAGCGGGACGAACATCCGCTCCATCACGAAAAGCCCGCCGGGCGCGACGGCGACGCCCACGGGCTTCCACCGCCATCGCGTGCGGTGCGCCGTGCTCACGCTTCCGTCGGACGTGATCCGGCAGACACGGAAGTTGTCCGCATCGGCCACGTACACGACGCCGCGCTCGTCCACGGCGATCCCGAAGAGGCGTCCGAATCCGGCCGAGGGATCGCCGCGGCGCCAAGGCCCTTCCTCGAGCGCGCTCGGCCCGGGCCCGACGCCCGCTTGGTTGGCTCCTGCAAGCGTCGTGACCTCGCCCTCGAGCGTGACGCGCCGCACGTGCCCCGCGTCCGCCACGTACAGCGCACCGTCCGACCCCCACGCGGCCGAGCTGATGTGGCCGAACCGCGCCTCGCCCCCGCGCCCGTCCGCGAACCCGGGCTCGCCACCGGCGATCAGCATCACCTCGCCCGAGGGCGCGATCCGCAGGAGCTGCGGCGAGCGCTGGTAGAAGTCGTTCCCGGCGCTGACGTATAGGTTCCCCTCATCGCCGACGGCCACGCACTCGTCCGGCGCCCCCACCCGCGCCGGCGCAGCGTTGCGCGCCGGCATCGCGACCTCGCTCACGCTGCCGTCCGGCGCGATCCGCCACAGCGACTGGTTCGCGTGCTGGACGTAGAGGTTCCCATGGCCATCTCGGACGAGCCCGTTGCCGTGCTTTCCCTCGGCGAGCACGGTCAGGCTGCCGTCGGGCTCGATGCGGCACACGCGCGAGCGCAGGCTGTCGAGGAACACCACGCGCCCCTCGCGGTCGACCGCCATGCCGAAGCCGACGTGGGCCTGCGCGGGGGAAGACGCGAGCGCCGAGAGGAGCGCCGCGGCGGTGCCTACGACGATGGAGCGCATCAAGGATCCGGCCAGACGAGCCGAGCCGGACCGCGCTAGCCGGAAACGGGCGGGGTATCCTCCCGCCCTGCCCGACGCGACCCGGGCAGCTCGGGGTGGCATCCCCTTGCTGGCCTGCCTCAAGCGCCGCGACCCGCATCCGCCCATCGAGCCGTGGACTCCCCTCCCGACCTGCGCACCTTCCTCGAGGACCTGCGCCGCGCGGGCGAGCTGGCCGAGATCGATGCCGAGGTCGACCCCGACCTGGAAGTGGCCGAGATCCATCGCCGCGTGATCGCCGAGGGAGGCCCGGCGCTCCTCTTCAAGCGCGTCGAAGGCTTCGACTCTCCCACCGTCACCAACCTCTTCGGCACCCAGTCCCGCGTCGAGCGCGCCTTCGGCCGCTGGCCGGAGCGCTTCGTGGCCGAGGTCGCGCGCCTGGGCGAGGAGCTCATGCCGCCGAGCGCCAAGAAGCTATGGGGCAAGCGCGCCCTCTTCGCGGCGCTCGCGCGCATCGGCACGCGCCGCGTCCGCCGCGCCCCGGTGCTCGAGCAGAGCGAGCCGCCGCGCCTCACGCGCGTACCCGCGCTCAAGACCTGGCCGCGCGACGGCGGCCGGTTCCTCACGCTCCCTCTGGTCTACACCGAGCACCCGCAAACGCGCGTTTCGAACCTCGGCATCTACCGGATGCAGATCTACGGCGACGCGCACGCCGGCCTGCACACCCAGATCGGCAAGGGCGGCGGCTTCCACCTCGCTGCCGCCGAAGCCCTCGGCCAGCCGCTGCCCGTGAACGTCCACCTCGGCGGCCCGCCGGCCCTGATCCTCTCCGCGATCGCCCCGCTGCCCGAGAACGTCCCCGAGCTGCTGCTCGCCTCGCTGCTCCTCAAACGCCGCCTGCGCCTGACCCAGAATCCCGCCGGGCCGCTGCCCCTGATCGCCGAATCGGAGTTCGCCCTAGTCGGCGAAGTCCCGCCCGGCGCACGCCGCCCGGAAGGCCCCTTCGGCGACCACTACGGCTACTACTCCGAGGTCCACGACTACCCGCTCTTCCACTGCAAGGCCACCTTCCGCCGCCGCGACGCGATCATCCCCGCCACCGTCGTCGGCAAACCGCGCCAGGAGGACTTCTTCCTTGGCGATTACCTCCAGCAGCTCCTTTCACCGCTCTTCCCGCTCGTCATGCCGGGCGTCGTGGACCTCTGGAGCTACGGCGAGACCGGCTACCACTCCCTCGCCGCGGCCATCGTCCGCGAGCGCTACAAGCGCGAAGCCATGGTCAGCGCCTTCCGCATCCTGGGCGAGGGCCAGCTCGCGCTGACCAAGTTCCTGCTCGTCACCGACCGCCCCGTCGACCTGCACGACTTCCCAGCTACCCTCGCCCACGTCCTCGCGCGCGCCCATTTCCGCACCGACCTGTTCCTGTTCGCGAACCTCGCGATGGACTCGCTCGACTACGCCGGCCCGCGAATCAACGAGGGCAGCAAGGGCGTGCTGCTCGGCCTCGGCGACCCGATCCGCGACCTTCCGCGCGAGTTCCAGCCAACGACCGACCTACCCCGCGACGTGCGCGCCGCCCGCGTCTTCTGCCCCGGCTGCCTCGTGATCGAAGGTCCCGGCTACGCCGCCGACCCTGCCGCCGCCGCACGCCTCGCAGCCCACCCCGCCTTCGCCTCTTGGCCGCTGCTCGTCCTCTCCGACGACGCCGCGCGCGCCGTCGAGAGCTCGATGAGCTTCCTGTGGACCACCTTCACCCGCTTCGACCCGGCTCGCGACCTGCACGGCGCCCTCGTCGAGCTGGTCCACGGCCACGCCTCCTTCACGCCGCCGGTCCTGCTCGATGCGCGGATGAAGCCCGGCTACCCGGAAGAACTCGAGTGCGACGAGGCGACGAAGAGCCTGGTCGACCGCAGGTGGAGGGATTATGCGCTATCGACCTGAGCGAACTCATGCCACGTCAGCGCCGATCGAAGCGCGAGGCTGTTGCGGACCGTGGCCTCCTGCCACCTTCGTTAGTCGAGCGGTTCCCCCCGGGCGACGTGCGAGGCGATCACCACGGCATGGGTGAACACCGCTCACAGTAGTAGCTCTTGCCCTTCAGGGTGTAAGCATCCTCGCCGAGACGGATGATGCTCCGACACTTCGCGCAAAGCGTTGGCTCGTACCCCGGCGGGTTCTCCAGCCTGACGAAGTTGTACTCGTTCGTGCCGTAGTAGACGCACATCTCGGTCTTGAAATCGTCGCGGCACAGGCGGCACGCTCGCCAGTCGCCCTCGTGCTCCTCAGTCGAATGGTAACCGCAGAGCGTATCGCGTCGATGGTTACGATAACAACTGTTGCGAGCGTACGAGAACAGGACGTACTTGTCCTCGTCGTCGCAGATCCATTGTCCACAACAATCGGTTCGGGTGAGCTTCCGCGTCTTTCCGCACAAACCACAGCGAGGAGCGGTTCCCTGACGACTTGCCGCGGGCTTGAAACTGACGTACCTTCGCCCGCCTCGAGCGGCTTCCTGCTTCCGGCGTTTCTTCACGGGAGGGCTTTCACCGCCCGGCGCATGGCTCCAGCTCGGCCCCGGCGCGCAGCCTGAGCTGAGGCACCTCGACTGCACATTCGCCGAGCGGTGGGTAGTGGAGGAGGTACAGAGACTCTTCGAGTTGCGCTTGCACGATGGCCTCGCGTCCTTCCTTCCCCTCGACGACTTGGAAGCTGAGCAGCTCCCATCCGTCGCGCAGCCCCGACTTCCACGCCAGCGAGCCTTCCTTCACGCCACGCACGGTCCCGTCCGTAATCGACGATTCCAGGTCGAAGCCAGGATCGAAGGGCCCGCCGCTGCCGGTGTAGAGCTCGAAGCACGGCTCGAAGAGAAGCGGATCGAGCCGCGGCCGATCCCCCCGCTCGACGATCGCACGGATGGTTTCCGCGTACTCCCGACCGGCCAAACGCGCGATGCGTTCGAGTAGATCTTCGGCGCGGAAACGCTTGCCCTCATGGCGCGCCTCGCGCACCACGGCGCGCATGAGATCGTCGAGGCTCGCTCGATCCTGCGAGGCCCGGCGGATGGCCCGATCAGCGAGCAGCGCGACGATCTCGCCCCGCAGATAGGGTAGTTGGAAGATGTCGTTGTCGAGGAGCCGTCCCGCGTAGATCGCCGAGTTGGGTGCATTGCGGACGGCGCTTGAGAAGTAGTCGGCCAGCGTGTCGTTGAGGCTGGACAGCCATGCCGACGCCGGGATCTCTCCGGCGCGGACCAGCAGGCGCTGGGCGTAGAACTGGGTGAAACCCTCCGAGAACCACGATGGAAGCTCGGTCGGCTCCACTGGCGCGAGCGCACGCCGCGTCCAAGCGTGGAACAGCTCGTGCGCGATCAGCCCACGCATGTCGTCGTCCATGGCCGCCCGTGGCGGCACGCGCAGCGCGAAGGATTGCGTGAAGGCCATGCCGTGCCGGTGGGAACGGGCCGTCATCGTCCGGCCGACCGGGATCAAGCTCGCCAGGAAGAAGGAATCCCCGTCGTCGTCGAAGAAGGCGCGCTGGAACTCAGCGATCGAGGCGACTGCGTCCGCGAATGCGGCCGGCTCGAAACGCCACTCGTCGCCGGCGACCGCCGCGAGCACGCGCTTGCCGCGCACTTCGCGGTGAACCAGCTCGATCTCTCCTGCCAAGAACACCGAGTCGAGGACGTCCTCCAACGGAAGGAGGACCTCAATGGGCTCCGAGGACTCGCCGAAGGAGCTGGCGGCTTTCCAGCCCAGGGCTTCGACGCCGCTCCAGCTCAGCGATGCCCTGACGGACTGACGGCGGAGATGCGCCGGCCGGACGAGAACCAGATGGCCGAAGGCGTGGAAGAGGTATTCGTTGAGGATCGGCCGTCCGTTGACCGCCAAGTCGCCGCTGTCCTGGTGCTCGTTCGCCGGGAGGCGATAGCGGACCGAGAGGCGCTCTCGCTCCAGATGCCGGACGATCCAGAGTGCAGGTTCCGGCCGCTCGACCGATAACGGCCGTCCGTCCGCGCCGCTCGCCTCGAGCCACTCCACGTCCTCTCCACCCGCGACGATTCGTTCCAGGGAATCGCTGAGCTCGAGCTCGGTCGTGCCCGATGGCGCCCCATCGAGCGTTGCCTGAATCTCGAGCACGAGTTGCGGAGTCCGGACCAGCTCCAGCCGCCATGAAAGCCCAGGTGGTGTTGCCTCCCGCGAGGGAAGCGGCAGGGTGAGCCCGACGATGACGCCCGCCAAGGAGATTCCGATCACGAAAACGAACCGTCTCCACCGCGCGCTCATGGCCACGCATCAGGCTAGCAGGTCTTCCGAATGGGCCCTGGTCCTGGAGGGCTCCTCCGCTCACGCCCGAAGCCTTCCGCTGGACCTCGCGTGAGCGGGCGGGTACCACGACTCGCGCATGGCCGACCTGGCCCCCTGGCTGCCCCCCGTCCTGGCCCTCCTCATCCTGGCCGGCGCCGTCTACGGCTGGGTCAGCGAGCGGCTGCCGACGGACGTCACGGCGCTGCTCGCCCTGGTCGCGCTGCTCCTGACCGGCGTCCTGACGCCCGAGGAAACCTTCGCGGGCTTCAGCCATCCGGCCACGCTCTCCGTCGCGGCAGTGTTGGTGCTCTCGGCCGGGCTCGAGCGCACCGGCGTCATCGGGTTCATCGCGCGCCGGCTCCTGGCGCCGGTCGGGAAGTCGGAGTTCCTGTTGACGCTCTGCCTGATGGCCGCGATCGGCACGATGTCCGCCTTCGTCAACAACACCGCTGCCGTGGCCGTCTTCATCCCGGTCGTGCTGGAAGTCTGCCGGCGCACCGGAGCGCGGCCGGGGCGGGTGATGATGCCCATGGCCTACGCCGCGACGCTCGGAGGGCTGTGCACGCTGATCGGGACCTCGACCAACGTCGTCGGGCACGAGTTCGCCGTGCGCGAGGGGCTGGCCGGCTTCCGGATGTTCGACTTCGCGGCGGTCGGGCTGCCGATGGCGCTCGCGGGGAGCGCGTACATCCTCCTGGTCGGCAGGTGGTTCCTTCCGGCGGGCCCGGCGAGCTCGGACGATGGCGTGTCGCGCGCGTGGGGCTACCGGACGACGGTCGAGGTGCTCGCGGACTCGCCGTGGATCGGGCGGCGCGCGATTCCGCAGCGGTTGCGGCGGGCGCACGACGTGGAGCTGTTGGCGCTCATGCGCGACGGACGCCGGCGTTCGCTGACCGGATGGACTCGCTTCCGCGAGGGCGACTACGTGGAGCTGTCGGGGACCACGGAGCGGTTGCTGGCGCTGGAGAACCTCAAGGGCGTGCGGCTGGTGCGGCCCGCGGCGCCGGTTCCCGCGCAGAGCGAAGCGGGCGGCGGCGATTCCGGAGAGGCGCTGGACCGGCGCGAGGTGGTGGTGCTGCCCGGATCCCCGCTCGTGGGCCGCACGATCCGGGACGCCGTCGTGGCCGAGCCGCACGGCACGGTGGTGCTCGCGCTCCACCGGCCCGGCGAGGACCTGCTCGATCCGTCGGGCACGGTGCACGTGCGGCCGGGCGACGTGCTGGTCGTCGAGGGCGGTCGCAAGGCCCTGGCGGCGTTCGCGCGCGAGCCGGGCGTGCTCGTGATCGGCGCGCCCGAGCCGGCGGGCGAGCGCACGCACAAGCTGGGCATTGCGCTCGTCGTCCTGGTCGCCGTCGTGATCAGCGTGGCCATCGGTCTGGCGTCGATCCTCGTCGCGGCGACGGCCGGCTGCGCGGTCCTGATCCTGATGCGCTGCCTGCGGCCGAGGGAGGCGTACCAAGCGATCGACTTGGCGCTGGTCTTCCTGCTCGCGGGCTCGCTCGCCCTGGGCACGGCGCTGGAGAAGACCGGCGTCACCGCCTTCATCGGCACGCAGCTCGGAGAGCTCGGCGGCGATCTCGGGCCGCACTTCGTCCTAGGCGCCTTCTTCATCGGCGCGATGCTCGTCTCCGAGCTCATGTCGAACAGCGGCACGGTGCTGCTCCTGGGACCCGTGGCCCTGACCACGGCCCAGCAGCTCGGCCTGAACCCGATGGCCCTGCTCGCCGGCGTGATCTTCGGCGCCTCGGCAGCCTTCGCGATGCCGGTCGGCTACCAGACCAGCCTGATGATCCTGGTGCCGGGCGGCTACCGGGTCCGCGACTTCGTGCGCATGGGCGTTCCGCTCGACCTGCTCCTGGCGGTGATCGCGATCTGGCTGATTCCGCAGACGTGGCCGCTGGTCCTGCCGCCTCCGTAGGTCGCCGCGGGGGCGCGGCTCTCGCGCCCGACGAATGCCAGCAAGGATCTCGAGCTCGATGTCGGCGGCGAGAAAGCCCGGCTGTCGCGCGCCAAGGATTGACGGTTCCGCCGGGAAGGCGCTCGCGCCAGCGCTTAGGCGCGCTCCCGCTCGACGGCGGCCCTGCGTCCGCTCGGTCAGACGTGGGTCGCCCCGCTTCCGGCCTCCGTCGGTCCCAGCATCACGCGGTCGCGGCGCGGAAGCTCCGGCCGGGTGGCGACGCCGGCATAGTGGTAGCACGCGACGCGCGGGCCCTTCAGGTAGAAGGTCTCCAGGCGCTCGATCGAGAGGTCGGCGGCGCGGATCAGCTCGTCGATCCTGCGGTTCAGGTGGCAGCCCCCGGCGATGCGCTTCTGGAGGGGAGTCAGGCGGTCCTGCCAGCGGGAGACGGCGGGGTCCGGGGAGCGGCCGTGATCGATGAAGTGGAAGCGGCCGCCGGGGCGTAGGACGCGGCGGATCTCGGCGAGCGCACGGCCGGCGTCGGGGATGGTGCACAGGGTCCAGGTGCTGACGACGGCTTCGAGGGAGGCGTCGTCGAAGGGGAGGCTTTCGCCGTCAAGGCCGACGATGGCAACCGGGATCGGGCTGTCTTCGATGCGCCGGCGGGCGAGGCGGACGGCGAGGGCCGAGGGCTCCACGGCGAGGACCTGCGTTACCGCGGGGGTGTAGTGGGGAAGGTTGAGGCCCGAGCCGAAGCCGATCTCGAGGACGCGGCCGTGCACGGCCGCGAGCCAGCGCTCGCGCTCCGCTCGGACGTGGGGCGCGGACATCGCCCGGTCGACGAGGCGAGGCAGGACGTGCTCGCACCACAGGCCCACGAACGCATCCTATGTCCGCAGCAGCTTCCATGTGGGCCGCGGAGCCGGCGCGACCTGAGGCGGGAAGACCTCGAGGCGCTGCTCTCCTGAGCCGCCACCTCCGGCCCGGCCCGCCAGACGGCTCGATCGCGACCGGATCCGGCCGATCCCGCTAAGTTCCGAGGCCGCCGCCGGTCGATGAAAGGGACGCCTGCGAGGCCGGCCTGGCTCAGGGGGGCGGGGAGGCAGCGGCCGCGGGCGGGGGACATCGATCGTGGAGAACTGGGGACGTCGATCGTCCGCCCGGGTTCGGGCGGGGTCGCGCAGCGGACGGCGTGGGCTCACGCTGCTCGAGCTGGCGATTGCGCTGCTCCTGTTCGCCCTGGGGGCGGGCGCTTCCGTCCAACTCCTGCTTCGCTCGTCGGCACTCCTGCGGACCTCCGCGGAGAGGGACCTGGCGCTTGAGGCGGCCCAGGCCGTGCTCGAGGCGCTCCAGAGCACGGACTTCCCCGAGGCCTTCGTGCGCTTCAACGCCAACCCGTTCGACGATCCGCCGCTGGGTGCGTCGCCCGGCAACTCCTTCGACGCACCTGGCCTGCAGGCGCGCCCCGGCGACCCGGATGGCCTCCCCGGCCAGATCATCTTCCCCGGCGGCGGGATCGTGCTGCGCGAGGACGCAAACGACGTCGAGATGGGGATGCCCCGCGACCTCAACGGCGACGGGATCATCGACCTGGCCGACCATGCCGCCGACTACCGCGTCCTGCCGCTGCGCATCCGCGTGGTGTGGACCGGCGCGAGCGGCAACGAGGAGCTCGAGATCGCCGCGACGCTCAGCAACGACAAGAACGTGCCGTGAAACCGAAGAACATCCGAGCAGGCTTCTCGCTCGTCGAGCTGGCGGTGGCCATGTCCATCCTCGGCTTGGTGCTGGCGATCCCGATCCTCTTGCTGCGCTCCGCGGAGCAGTTGCAGCGGACGAGGACTGCGCAGGCGGAGCTGGAGGGCCTGGCGCGCCGCACGCTGGACCGCATCGCCGAGCGGCTCGAGGCCTCCGGCACGGCCGTCATCCCCCAGTGGGGCGGTGGACCGGGGGTCGGCACCTCGCTCGTCGAGTTTCAGCCCGCGATCGGCTGGGCGGCGGGCGCGACGGTGTGGGGTCCGCTGGAGCGGATCCAGCTCGCCGACGATCCTGCGGACCCCGACGACGGCGTCGACAACGACAGCGACGGCACGATCGACGAGAAGCGGGTGCTCTGGATCACCGACGTGGGCCTGCCGACGCAACGGACCCTGGTGCTCTGCGGATCGGTGCGGGATTCGCTGGCGGGAGAGCTGCCGGCGAATGGGCTCGACGACAACGGGAACGGGCTGATCGACGAAGCCGGGCTGGTCTTCGCCTTCGACGCCGACAGCGTGACGGTGCGAATCACGCTCGAGAAGCGCGATGGCTCGGGCCAGGTGATCAGCCACACGGCGCAGCGGAACATCGCGTTCCGCAATTGACATCAAGGAGGGAGCGGCCATGCAAGCAAGGATCTCTCGAGCGAGCGCGGGAACTAGGAGCGGACGGCGCACAGGCACGGCCATGGTCGCGGTGGTCATCACCCTGACCGGCCTGCTCGTCCTGGGCTCGATCTTCCATCAGGTCGCCGTGCGCGTTGCCGTCGAGCAGGCCGCAAACGTCGACGAGCGCCGCGCTTTCTACCTGGCGGATACCGCGCTGAGCGAGGCGATGACCGCGGTTCGCGCCGGCGCGAGCGGGAACGTCGGCAGCCTGGCCACGCCGGCCTACCTTGGCGGCGGCGTCCTCTGGGTCCAGGCCACGGACATGGGGGACAACCGGACGCGGCTCCTGGCGACGGCGTTGTGCGGCTCGGGACGCGCCGCGCTGGAGGCCGAGGTGCAGATGGTCTTCGACGACCCGCTCTTCAAGGCCGTGCTGAACTCGAAGGACACGCTGACCTTGAACTCGAGCGTCATGGTGGACAGCTTCGACTCCGAGCTGGGCAGCTACGCCTCGCAGGCCGTCAACTCGAACGGCGTCCACGTCTATGCCAATGCGAACGGCGACGTGGCCAGCAACATGGGGGTCGTGCTCAACTCCAACGCGACCGTTTTCGGCGATGCGATCCCCGGTCCGGGATACTCGGTCGTGTTCAACGCGGGCTCCTACGTGTCGGGATCCATCACGCCTGCGCCGGTCGCGTTCAGCTTCCCGCCGATCCAGGTGCCGGCCGTCGCCGGCTCGAGCCCGCTGGTCGTGCCCGACAACGGCTCCTACTCGCTGCCGGCCGGCAACCACGGGTTCGGCGCGCTGCAGATCGGCACGCAGTCGACGCTCGTGGTCCACGGCCCGGCCAAGATCGTCTGCACGGACTTCAGCGGAGGGAAGCTCGGCAAGCTCGTGATCGATGCGACCGCCGGCCCGGTGACGATCTACGTCCAGGGCACTTACCAGCACATCAGTGGCTTCGTGGCACAGCCAGCGGGAGGCTCGCCCATGGCCCTGGCCTTCATGCTCACCAAGGCCCAGGACATCATCTTCCCCGCCAAGAGCAAGATCAGCGGCGCGTACTACGGTCCCGACACCAACTTCACGTTCACCAGCTCCAACGAGGTCTGGGGAGCCTTCGCCGGCAATCGCATCGACATGAGCTCGTCGACGAGGTTCCACTTCGACGAATCGCTGATGAAGCACTGGGACAACCAGACCTCGAGCGGCAGCGATCCGCTGGACGTCCTCGTGTGGCGCCGTGCGGCCGTCGCTCCGGCGCTGCTCGTGCGCGACCGGCGCGACCCGTTCGTCGTCCTGGGCGTCGCCAAGGCCGCACTCCCCTCCCCCGCCAACGCCTGGGCCCCCTGAGGCGCCAACCGGCGAGGTCCGGCATGCTCGTTCCCAACCTGGCCGCAGCAGCCTGGCTCTGGCTGCCGCTCGCCGGCGCGCCGCAGGAGCCGACGCTGCCGAGCGCACGCTTGGCCGAGCTGGTGGCGCGCCACGACGAGCGCGCTCCCGGGTCGTTCGATCGGCTGGTTGCGGAGTTATCCGCGCTTGGACCCAGCGCCATCCCGGCGATGCTGGACGCGCTGCGGGACCGAGCCATCCAGCCCGCCGAGGGCGAGCGCGTCGCGCTGGCTGCGGAGCCGGCGGCCGCCGTTCACGGAGCCTTGGCCCAGCTCGGGCTCGATGGTGTCCTGCCCGCGCTGGGCGAGCGGCTGGGTCCTGGCGCGTCCCCTCTCGATCGCGCCGTCGCCGTCGAGGTGCTCGGGCGGATCGGAACGGCCGCCGAGCTCGGCCTGATCGTGGCCGCCGGCAACCTGACGCCCGACGAGCAGGGACTCGACCCGCGGCTGGACCGCGCCCTGTACGAGGCCTTGACCAGGCTCTTCTCGAGGAGCTCCGCCGCGGCCCTCGCGGCGCGCGAGGAGTTGCTCGCCGCCCCGCCTCACCTCGCCGCCTCGCTCGCACGCGCCCTG
>DATKBQ010000116.1:0-2940 GCA_035546375.1 Planctomycetota bacterium
GGGCGCCCGGCGGGTCGAGCGCGGCCAGCGCGAGGAGCGCCGAGGCGCGCAGCGCGGGGGCGCATTGCGAGCGCGCGATCGAGCGCGCCGCGGCGATCAGCGCGTCCCGCGATCCGGCGAGCTTGCCCGACGAGGCCAGCCTTTCCGCGCTCCAGAGCAGCATCCGCGCCAGCTCGGGCTCCCGAGCGCTGATCTTGCGCGCGAAGATGTCCGCCTCCAGCTCGACCTCGAAGCGCCCGAAGGCCTCCGCCACGCGCAGGCGCACCGTCTCGTGCCGCGACTCGAGGCCGAGCCGGCCGAAGAGCTGCGCCACGAGCCGCGTGTCGGCGAGCCGCGCGAGCCGCAGCTCGGCCTCGTCGGCGACCCGCGAATCGCCGTCCTCTAGGGCCCCGATGAGCATCATCCAAGCCTCGCGCGAGCCCACCTCCGCGAGGGCGCGCACGGCGCGGCGCCGCGTCTCCGGCCGGTCGTGGCGCAGGTCGCGCGCCAGCTCGGCCAGCGGGTCGCCGGCCGCCGCCGGGAGCTCCAGCAGCGGGGTCAGCGCCAGCGGAGCCAGCGCGAGGACCCACAGGCAGCGCGCGGCGCCGCGGCCGGGTCGGGGGCTCTCGAGCAGCGAGCGGTCCTCTTCCATCGCCCCCAGGACCGCGCAGCGCCGGGAGCGGTTTCACCCGGATCCGGGAAAACCGGCGTCGGTCCGGACCGTATGGGAAGGATCCCGAGGCCGCATGGGGGCCCCGGCCGACGGAGGCGCCACCATGAATCGCACCAAGACTCTCTCGCTCGCCCTGGCGCCGCTCGCCTGCGCCGCGATCTCGATCGATCGCCTCGGCGCGCAGCCTGCGGCCGCTTCCCAGGAGCCGGCGCCCACGCGCGATCCCGGCGAGCTGCGCAAGCACATCGAGCGCTTGGCGGATGCGGCCATCGCGGAGCACGAGCTGCAGGGCTTGGCGATCGTCGCGGGCTCGGGCTCGGAGCCGCTCCTCGCGCGCGGCTGGGGCTACGCCGACGCGGCGGGCGGCGTGCCGGTGACCGAGGACACGGTCTTCCGCGTGGGCTCCATCGCGCGCTCGTTCACGGCGGCCGCCGCGCTGCAGCTCGCCGAGCAGGAGCGGCTCGACCTGGACGCGAAGCTCTCCGAGCTCTTGCCCAAGTTCCCCATGCAAGGGCGCGAGGTCACCGTGCGCCACCTCCTGGCTCACACCTCGGGGATCCCGAGCTACCGCGACCTCGATCCGGATTGGAAGCGCCGCGGGCGGAAGTTCTTCTCGCACGAGGAGCTGCTCGAGCTGTTCCAGGGCCAGCCCTTCGAGTTCGAGCCCGGCGAGCGCTACGCCCCGAGCAACTCCGGCTACACGCTGCTCAGCATCCTGATCGAGAAGGCGAGCGGGCGCGAGTTCACCGACCACGTGCGCCGCAACCTGTTCCTCCCGCTCGGGCTGCGCAACACGCACTTCTGCGACGAGGAGCCCCAGGTCGAGCCGCTGGCCGAGGAGGCGGGCGAGGGGGGTGGCGAAAAAGGGAAGCCCACGGCCGGCGGCGAGGCTCACGCGCAGGAGGCGACGGTCGTCGTGCCGCGCTTCTACGAGCTGGGCGAAAGCCAGGCGCTCTCGACCGAGGACGTGTGCAGCTCGGCGAAGGACCTCTACCTGTGGCAGCGAAGGCTGGCGGAGCGGCAGGTGCTCGGCGACGAGGGCTGGAGGCTCCTGACGACGCCGGTCGCGCTCCCCTCGGGCGAGAGCACGGGCCACGGGCTCGGGCTAGCCGCCGGCGAGCTGGAGGGGCTGCCCGCGGTGTGGCAGGGCGGCGAGTTCGAGGAGAACCGCTCGCACGTCCTGCACCTGCCCGACGTGGACCTGACCGTCGTCGTGCTCGCGACGAGCGCAAGCGCTCCGGTGGCGGAGATCGCGCGCAGCGTGGCGCGGGCGGCGCTCGACCTGCCGGCGCCGGGCGTGGTCGATCTCGAGCTGTCCGAGGAGGAGCGGGAACTCTACGCCGGCAACTACAAGATCGGCTCGACGCTCGTCACCGTGCGCGCGAAGGACGGCAAGCTCGTCCTGCTGCAGCCGAACGAGCCGGAGATGGAGCTGCTCTTCCAGGGCCACCGCGCGTTCGTCGCCGCCTCCGAGCCGGAGACGCGCCTGATCTTCGACGTGCGCGAGGGCAAGGCCGAGTCGTTCGTCCTGCGCCGCAAGGGCTTCCAGTCGATCGCGAAGCGCTTCGACGAGGCGGAGTCGCCCCGTGGGCGGGCGCTCGAGAGCCGCGGGCCGCCGAGCCTCGCGCGCTAGGCCTGCCGGGTGATCGAAGCCGCGCCGCTAGAGCGCGGCCCCTGCCGCGCGCGGCCTGTCGATCCGCGGAGCTTGGAATAGAATCGGTGTCCCGCGGCCATGGCTCGGCCGCCCACCCCGGCCCCATCCCCAGGATGCTCGAGATGCAATCCAGGCTTCGCGCCGCCTCGGCGGCCGCGCTGCTGTGCGCCACCGCAGCTTCGGCCCACGCGCAGTACATGATGGTCGTCGACTCGACCAGCGACCGTGTCCTGCTCTTCGACGCCCACGACGGGGCGCTGGTCAACGCGAGCTTCATCGTCGACGACCCGACCTCGGCCCAATACAACTTCCAGACGCCCAAGGACGCCATCCAGGTCGGCGACCAGGTCTGGGTCTCGGACCAGCTCTCGGACGCGGTGTACCGCTTCGACCTGAACGGGAACTTCGTAGGCGCGATCAGCGGCGGGATGGACAACATCCGCGGGATGGAGCTGGTCGGGAGCACCGTGTACGTCACGAACGCCGGCACGGGAAATGGAGCGCCCGGCAGCGCGCTCGTGCGCTTCGACACGAACGGGAATCCCCTCGGCAGCTTCCCGGTGGTCTCGTCGCCCTTCGACGTGATCGGCTTCCAGGGCGATCTGCTGGTCTCTAGCTCGGACAAGGACCTGAT
>DATKBQ010000117.1:0-16994 GCA_035546375.1 Planctomycetota bacterium
GAAGGTCCACTCGTCGAGGAAGCGGTTGCCGAGCGCGGCGACGTAGGCCCGCGCCCCCTCCGCCGCGCGCGCCGCGAGGCCGTCGAGGTCCTTGCGGCCGAGCGAGATCTGCCCGCTCTCGCTGGTCTTGATCTCGATCGCTCGCCGAACGCCCTTGACCGTCGCTTCCAGGTCGATCCCTTGCGTGCAGCGGTCGGTCACGCCCTCGGCACCGGCCTCGAGCAGGGCGATGGCGAGCAGCTTCTGCACGAGCTTGCCGTACTCCTTGCCCGACATCTCGGAGAGCTCCGTGAGCCTCTGGTGGACCTCGAGCTTCACCGCTCCTCCTGCGATTCGATGCGCACGCCGTCCTCCAGGCGCTCGCCGATCGGCGGCGGCGCCAGACGCAGGATCCGCCGCGGGTGCGAGACGTGGCTCATCAGCCGCTCGGCCAACCGCCCCGGCGTCGTGCCGACGATCACCGCGCAGTGTCGCGCCACGCGCTCGATCGCGCGCGCGAGGCCGGCGGCGTAGTCCTCGTCGAGGCTCTGGCCCGGATCGTCGAGCACGAGCATCTCCGGCAACCCTTCGCGCGCGCGCTCCTCGGCCTGGGCGAAGAGCAGCGACAGCGAGATCGCGTTCAGCGAGGCCTGGTTCAGGATCGACAGCGCGCGCCCTCCGCCGGCGTCCTCGATCTCGTAGGTGATCCCCTTCGGCGTGCGCTTGACCCGCACGCGCGGGTCCAGGCACGCTTCGCGGCCCGCGATCAGCGCGCAGTACTCGCCGAGCGCGCGGTTGACCTCCGCCTCGCGCGCCTGCGAGCGCTCCTCCTGCGCCTCGCGCGCCATCGAGCCGAGCACGTCGATGTCCGCGGCGAACGCGGCGGCCTCGTCGACGGCCGCCTGGAACCCCTTCCATTCCGGGGAGACGGTCAGATCGGCGCGCTGCTGGGCCCGCCTCGCCGCGGCGCGCCACTTGAAGAGCTCGCGCAGCCGCTCCGAGTCCTTGCGGTGCTCCTCGAGCTCGACCTCCAGCCCCGTGATCGCGGCTTCGAGCGAAGCGATCTCGCCCGCGAGCGCCTCCTCCTCCGCTCGCGCAGCCGCCAGCAGGTCCGCTCCGCCCTCGAGACGGCCAGGCGACACCAGGGCGGCGAGCGTCTCGCGCCGGCCCTCGAACGCCGCTCGGGCCTCCTTCTCCTCCGCCGCCAGCTTCTCGAGCGTGCGGATCGAGCCTTCGAGCACCGCCCGCCGCGCGCGAGCGCGGTCGCGCTCGGCCGCCAGCTTGGCCGCACGCTCCCCGGTGCCCGAGCGCACCCGCGCCTCGATCTGGCCCGCGAGCCCGGGCACGTGGGTCTCGCACACGGGGCAGCGCTCGCCGTGGGGGCCGAGCTTCAAGAGCTCCAGCGTCTCCCGCAGCACCGCGAGCGCGCGATCCTCGGCGCGCAGAGCGGCCTCCGCCTGCTCGACGAGCCGCTCGCTCTCGGCCAGCGAGCGCCGCTGCGCCGCGTCGTCGCCCCGCTCGGCATGCTCCGCCTCCAGCCGTTTCCTGGCCTCGCGCCAGCGCGCCTCCGAGGGCTCGAGCTGCTCGATCTCCGCCGCCAGCTTCGCCCGGCGTTTGGTCGCGCTCGCCAAGCGCTCGTGCGTGCGCGACTCCTTGCGCACTTGGCTCCCCCACCCGTCCGCCCACTTGCGCACCGCCGGCTCGTCCGCCTCGCTCTCGAGCGCCGGGAGCCGCGCCTGGATCTCGAGCCGCGCCGCCAGGGCGCCGGCCCGCTCGATCGCCGCGCGGGCGATCTCCCCCGCGAGCCCCGGGGACAGGCGCGCGCGCTCGATCCCGAGCGCCTCGAGCTTGCGCTCGCTCTCGTACAGCTCCTCCGACGGCGCGCGCAGCCGGTACAGGACGACCTTGTCGAGCTCGCCCAGCTCGCGATCGATCTCGCCGATCAGCTTGCCCGGCTGTTGATCTTTGAGAACCCGCTGCAGCCGGTCGTACTCGTCCATGCCGAGCAGCGAGGCGACGACCTGCGAGCGATCCTCCGCCACCGTCAGGCGCCCGCGCACCACCTCCTGATGCTGGCAGCACGCCCGCCGCCAGGTCTCCCAGTCCGGCAGGCGCTTCGCGCGCATCCACGCCCGCGCCTCCTCCTGCTCGAGCCGCGCGCCGCCCACCTCGACCGCCAGCTCGTCCTCCTCGCGCGCTCCCGCGCCGGCCTTGCGCCGCCGCACGATGCGCGCCCCTTCGCCCTCGATCTCGATCGAGAGCGCCACCTCGACCCCCGCGTCCGATCCGCGCCGCTCGATCTCCCAGTCCGCCCGCTCCGCGATCCCGCTCGCCTTCTTCTCGATCTCGCGCCCGTACAGGCACCACTCGATCGCGTTCAGCGTGCTGCTCTTGCCGCGCCGGTTGTCGCCGAGCACCACCGTCACCTGCCGATCGAGCGGCACCGTCCCCTCGCGCCAGCCGCGGAAGTTGCGGACCTCGAGGCGCAGCGGGCGCATCATCCGGCCGTCCCCGTGAGCCGCGCCGCCGCCTCGCGCACGGCCCTCGAGAGCTCCTCCTGCCGCGCCCGCAGCCGCGCCTCCGCGTCCGGCTCGGAGAGGATGCGCAGGATCTCCATGCGCTCGGCGACGCGCACCTTGCGCTCGCGGATGCGCCGCTCGAGGTCTTCCAGGCTGGTCACGGATCGATCATTCGGCGGAAGCCAGAAGCGCCGCCAGCTTGTCGTAGCTCTCGGTCACCCCGCCCTCCATGGGCGAGGCGAGGACGCCGTCGCGCGCCGCCCGCGACTCGTAGAGCACGGTGCTCGTGAGCATGGTCCTGGCGCCTTGCTCGGTCAGGACGTGCGTGATCACCGACTCGCCTGGATACCACGGCTCGTCGAACGACTCGCTGTAGACGAGCCGCTCGGCCGGGACGATCTCGTGGTAGACCCCACGCACGCCCATCTCCATTCCGTCGCCTCCACGGCGCCACACGAAGCAGCAGGCGCCGCCCGGTCGCAGATCGACCCTGCAGACTGCCAGCTCCCAGCCGCCGCGCACGCCGAGCCACCGAGTGAGCCGATCCGGTTGGGTCAAGGCCTCGAAGACCCGCCCCCGCGGAACTTCGAAGACGCGCGTCATCACGAGCTCGCGCTCGCCGTGCGCGCTGATCCGGAGCGCTGCGGATTCCTTCATGGCGTCGAGTCGTCCCCGGGGCCGCAGTTGTACCCGATTCGTCGCCGCGCGCGCGGCCCCTGCGCCCGCGCTCAGCCGCGCCGGGCGAAGAGCAAGCCGGACCAGGTGGAATCGATCGCGCAGATCTTGAAGTCGACGAAGCCCTGCGAGAGCCCGAAGGCCCGGACCGCAGGCTGGGAAAGGTCCGAGCCGAGCTCCGAGGTCTTCTTCGGCCACGCGATCCACAGGCCGCCGCCGGGCGCCAGGGCGCGGGTCGCGACGGGGAAGCGGCGCTCCAGCTCGGAGCGCGAGCGGACGAAGAGCAGGACGCGCGCGCCCTTGCCGCGGCGCAGGAGCCGCACGCCCGCGGGCAGGGGTTCCAGCTTGGACTCGAAGCCTTCCGGGGCGCCGAGCAGGACCGCCGCCGAGCCGGCCGCGATGCCGAGCTTCTTGGGGAGCGGCGTGCCCTCGTAGGAGCGCATCGCCCCGGGCACGACGGGCGCGCTGGGCGGGTGGGCCAAGGCGCGCCTCAGCGCCGAGCGGATCGACGGCCATTGAGTGAAGACCGCGTCGGGAAGGAGCGCGCGCACGCGCTCCACCTTCGACTGCTCGCCGTCGACGAAGACCAGCGGCACCGAGCGCGTGGCCTTGGCGGAGCGGAAGGAACTGGCGACCTCGCGGCCATGGGAGGGCAGGCGGCCGAGGTCGATCACGATCGCTTCCGGTGGGTCGGAACGGACCTCGCGCAGGCATTCGCCCGCGCGGGCGTCCCAGTGCACGTCGACGCGGTGCCCGGCGGCACGCAGGCGCGCGGCGCGGGCGCGGGCCTCGCCCTCGTTCCAGTGCACGAGCAGCACGCGGGCCATGCGGACAGGATGGGTCGAGCGCGCCCGCCTGTCACGGGGAGGCGAGGGAGGCTCCCCTCTGCGAGTCCGTCGATGGACAGGCAGGCTTTCCGGCCGCCCGCCTCGGCCCGGGCCGCGATGGGTAACGCAATCTTCACGAAGCCGAGCCCGCGCTTCCCTATACTCCCCCGCTCTCCACGTCCCCCACTCGCCATGCTCCGAGCCTCGACCGTCACGATCCAGGTTCCCGCGGTGCTTCGCGACTGCTGCGAGGGCGCCGCGGAGCTTTCGCTCTCGGCGCCCAGCGTGCGCGCGGCCCTCGAGGAGCTCGAGCGGCGCTACCCCGCATTGCATCGCAGCGTCTGCGACGAGACCGGCGCCGTGCGGCGCCACGTCAGCCTGTTCGTGAACACGTCCCACGTGCGGCAGCGGGACGGGATCGACACGGCGCTGGCGCCCGGGGACGTGGTCACGATCATGCCCGCGGTTTCAGGAGGTTAGGACATGCCGGAGCGCGTACTTCTCACGATCGGCACCAAGAAGGGCCTCTTCGTCGCCGAGGGGGCGAAGACCCGGCGCAGCTTCGAGCTGCGCGGGCCCTTCGGAGCCGGCGTGAGCGTCTACTCGACCCTGATCGACACGCGCGGCAAGCCGCGCATCTACGCCTCGAGCTGCAATGCCTTCTTCGGCATGAAGGTCCTGCGCTCGAACGACCTCGGGAACAAGTTCAAGGAGACGAAGTCCGCTCCCGCCTTCGCCAAGGAGGATGGCCGCGCGCTCGCCAACATCTGGTCGATCGAGCCGGGCGAGGGCAAGAAGGACCTCTTGGCCGGCGTCGAGCCGGCGGCGCTCTTCAGGAGCGAGGATGGCGGCGATTCCTGGGAGATGGTCCCCGGGATCAGCAACCACGCGCACGCCCGCGCGTGGCAGCCGGGGAACGGGGGCCTGTGCATGCACACGATCCTGCGCGACGGCGATCGGGTGCACCTGGGGATCTCCACCGGCGGCCACTACCTGAGCGAGGATGGTGGCCAGACCTACACGGCCTCCAACAAGGGCGTCGGCGCCGGCTTCGTGCCCGATCCCTACCCGGAGTTCGGCCAGTGCGTGCACAAGATCGCGGGCCACGAGGACGCGCCCGGCCGGCTGTACATGCAGAACCACGGCGGCTGGCCCGATCGCCCGGGCATCGGCGTCCTGCGCAGCGACGACCACGGCCACTCGTGGCGCTCGATCGCCAAGGGGCTGCCCTCCGACTTTGGGTTCCCGATCGTCGTGCACCCCCACGACGCCGACACGGTCTACGTCCTGCCGCTCACGCCGGAGACGCGCACCTGCCCCGATGGGGCGCCCGCAGTCTGGCGCAGCGAGGACGGCGGAGACTCCTGGAAGCGTCTCGCCAAGGGGTTCCCGAAGAAGGAGAGCTACTACACCGTCCTGCGCGACGCGATGGACATCGACGAGATGAAATCGCCCGCGCTGTACTTCGGGACGACCACCGGCCAACTCTGGATGGGGCGCGACGGCGGCGAGGAGTGGACCTGCCTCTTCGACTCGCTGCCGCCGATCAACGTCGTGAAGGTCGCCGTCGTATGAATCCCCGAGACCGATTGGTCGATCCAGAGGAACCCGAGGGCCCGCAGGTCCACCGAATCCCATGACCGAGATCGCCTACGCGCTCCTGCGCATCGTCTCCGGGCTGATGTTCGCCTTCCACGGCGTCCAAAAGCTCTTCGGCGTGTTGTCCGTGCATCCTCAGCCTGAGGTCGGCAGCCAAGTCTGGTTCGGCGGAATCATCGAGCTCGTTTGCGGCACGGCCATCGCGGTCGGGCTCTTGACGCGCTGGGCGGCCTTCCTGGCCAGCGGCACGATGGCCGTCGCCTACGCCCAGTTCCACTGGAAGTTCGCCTTCGACAAGCGTTTCTTCCCGACGATCAACGAGGGCGAGCTGGCGCTGCTCTACGCTTTCGTCTTCCTCTTCATCGCCTGCCGCGGCGCGGGCACCTGGAGCGTCGACTCCGCCAGGCGCGGCCGTCGGACCTCGCCCTGATCCTGCGCCGGAGCCTGCACCTCGGTCATCCGCGGCGCCGGCTCCACGCATCCCCCCCTTCCGCGAGGGCGACGGCGCTCGCTCAGGCCTTGGCCTGCTTCTCTGCGTACTCCTGCGCGCGGCGGTTCAGCTCCTCGGGCGAGACCTCCTCGACGCGGGTCGCGATCCACCACTGGTTGCCCGCCGGGTCCAGCACGCCCGCGTGGCGGTCGCCGTAGAACATGTTCGCCGGCTCCATGACCGTCTTGCCGCCGGCCGCGACCGCGCGCTCGTAGGTCGCGTCGACGTCCGGGACGTACACGTAGAGGTTGGCCGGCCGCGCCGCGTCCGGCGTGGGCGGCTCGCCCAGCATCACGACCGAGTCGCCGATGCGCACCTCGGCGTGCATGATCCGCCCGTCGGGCGTCGTATGGCACTCGGCCGAGGTCGCGTCGAAGGTCTGCTTCAGGAACTCGATGACCTTCGCGACGCCGGGAACGGTCAGGTACGGCGTGACGGCGTGGTAGCCGTCGGGGATGGGCTTCACGGCCATGGCGGTCTCCTTTGGGGAAGCAGGCTCGGGTGAGGCGACATCGTAACCGTGCTCACGTTCTTCATCGGGGAACTGCACCTCTGCCGTGCGCAGGACTTCGTCGCGGAAGTACGGGCTGAGATCGTGCGGGGTCCTCAGGTCGACTCGCCGTCCACCCAAGAGCCCGGACAGCTCGGCCTCGATGGCGGCCAAACCGAGGAACCCCGGCGTCTTGCCGGGCTCGAACTCGACAAGCAGGTCGACATCGCTGTCCGGCCGGTCCGTACCCTTGAGGACCGATCCGAACAGCGCGAGCCTGCGAATGTGATGGCGCAGACAGATCCGTGCCAGCGCAAAGGGCTCGATGGGAAGCCGGTATGCCATGCCGCGGCCGATGTCCTGAGCGGGAGCTCTCGCCCCGGACGGGCCCGGTGAATGATGGTCTGAGCGGGGGTCGCACGTCACCCTCCCGCTCCAAGGGGCGAGCGAGGCGGCTCAGCCCGCGCTGTGCGCCAGCGCGCGCGAGCGGCGGCTGAAGGCGGGTGATAGCGCCGCGATGGAGAAGGCGCCCAGGCAGGGCGCGTGGCCGTAGCTCAGCACGAGCTGGAGCGTGGGCAGACGCACGCCTATGTCGGGCGACCACACGGCGTCGGCGATCTCGATTCCGCAGCGCGTCTCGAGGTGCAGGCTCAGCTCGCCCAGGCGGATGCGCAGCTCGCCGCGGCCGCGCGACACTTCGGCCTCGGGGTGCAGGAGGAGCTGCGAGCGGACGGGCTGGCCGGCTCCTCCGGTCACGTGGTCGAAGACGTGCAGGCCGCGCCGCCCGGCGATCAGGCGGCGGTGCACGCGCGGGCGGCCGCGCAGGCGCTCGAAGCCGTCGTGGGAGCCCTCGATCGCCAGCGCCGGCCCGAAGGCCTCGCAGCGCTCGAGCCGGGTGCGGGCGCGGCGGCCGGCGCGGAACGATGCGTACAGCTCGCAAGGCTCGGCGTCGCCGACGGTGAGCGTGTTGTGGGAATGCGCGCTGCGCGAGCGGGCGCGATCGCCGCCCGGATCGTAGGTGGCGACACCGGGATCCACGATCACGCGCCGGCCGCCGGTGCTCCACTCGAACGAGAGCATGTCGGCGTGCCCGTGCGCCGGCAGGTGGTCGGGTGCGATCGCGCCGCAATCGGCGAGCAGGAAGCTGTCTTCGCCCCGCAGGCCGAAGTAGCCGGCTTCGGGCAAGAGGACGTGCGGGCGCGGCTCGGGATCCCTCGAGCGCAGCCGCCCGTAGAGGGCGAGCACGTCGCGCGGCGTGCGCGCCATGTGCAGCCCGCCGTCGTTGAACAGGCTCGTGAAGCCGTCGGGGTGCGCCAGCTCGGCGCTGACACGCGCCATCGAATCGAGCTTCTCGTCCAGGCGCTCGCGCAAGGCCCCCGGCGGCAGAACGGTGCGGCACTCGAGCAGATCGGCCAAGACCTGGTCGTGGTAGGCGGGGCTGCGCTCGAAGTGCATGCCGTCGGCGAGCACCTGCTCCCCCAGCTCGCGCGCGAGGAGCTCGGCGCCGCGCGCGCTCCAGCGCTCGGCCTCGGGGCCGGTGAAGAAGCGTCCGCCCCACGCGAGCGCCTTCGAGTCCTTGATCAAGTGGTTGCCGCCGATGTCCAGCTCGAGGTTCCGCTCGAGGAACGCGAGCTGGCTCGAGAGCGAGCGCAGGATCGTCTCCACCGCCGGCGAAGCCCGCAGCGCATCGCGCGCGGCGAGCTGCTGCATCCAGACCACGCAGCGGATCGAGAGCGCGTACGCGTTCCACGCGTCGAGCCAGTAGCCGCGCCCGTAAGGTGGATTGCCTTCGATCCAGTCGAGGATCGCGCGGCGGCAGGCGTCGTCGTCGAGTGCCTCCAGCCATTCCATGTAGTGGAGGTGGAGCAGCGAGAGGCGCGTGCCCTGGTCCCAGCCGGCAGGACGCCACTCCAGAGGCAGCGTGAATCGCAGCCGCCGGCCGGCGCAGCGCAGCCAAAGCTCGCCACCGCGCTGCTCGACGAGGTCCCTGCGGGGCGCGAAGGACGGGCGCGGCGGCTCGGGATGCATCGCCGGCCCCCGCTCCGCGAGCGGCCGCGCGCGCCACGGCAGGCTGGCGCCGGCGCGCTCGAGCGCGCGCCGCTTGGCGATCAGCCGCGCGCGGTGCGCGAGCTGCGCGGGCCGCGTGTGGCGCACCGAGCGCAGGAAGCGCGCGCCGCGGGCGATCGATCCCGGCTCCGGCGTCTCGCTCACGATTCGCTCGCTCCGCCGAGCCGGCTCTCCAGCAGCTCGCGCAGGACCGGCGCCAAGACGAAGCACTGGCGGCTCGCCTCGGCATCGCTCGCGCGCGAAGGCAGCGGGCCCGCGACCCTCGGCAGCGCGCGCAGAAGGCCGTGCACGCCGAGCACCGCGCAGCGGCCGCGCAGCTCCTCGAGCGTGTCGCCGGGCTCGATCGGCAAGGGGATGCGCTCGAGCACTGCGCCGGTGTCGATCCCCTGGTCGATGACGTGGATCGTGACCTCGGGCGGGTGGCCGAGCAGCAGCGACCATTCGCAGGCGTTCATGCCGCGCACGTGCGGCAAGGGCCCCGAGTGCGCGTTGAGCACGCGACCGCCGGCGGCTTCCAGGAAAGGCGCGCGCAGGACGCCGCCGCCGGCGTAGAGCGTCGCCTCGGCTGCAGCGGCGCGGACGAGCCGAACCGCGCGCGGCGAGTTGAGGCTCCTCACCGAGATGCATGGCACTCCGTGGGCGCGCGCCCAGGCGCTCAGCGAGCGCAAAGCGATCCCCTCGCGCTCGAGCAGCTCCTCGAGAAGGCCGTCGGCGGTGTTCCGCGCCCGCGCCCCCGCCATTCGCCGTCCGGCCGCGGCGAGCGCGCCGATCCCGCGCTGGCGCACGAGCCCGCGCGCCCGCGCGAGGCTGAAGGGCGTCGCGACCAGCACCGCGGCGAGCACGTGGCCCTCGCGGCGCGCCAGCTCGGCCAGCGCGACCGCGTGCAGGGCGCGGTCGAAGCCCGCGGTCAGGAGCAGGCGCACGGCGCACTCTCCTGCTCGGCCTCGACGCGCGCCGAGAGCCTCGACAGCGCGTCGCAGTGGTACTTCGCGGCCCAGTTGGGGTAGCGCAGGGCCATGTAGCGTCCCCACACCGGCGCCGAGCCGGCGACGGCGCCGCGGATGCCGGCGAGCGGATGCTGGAGGCTCTGCGCGGCGCACACCCGGTCGACGAGCTTCGCCGCCGCGTTGACCAAGCGCAGGTCGCGCTCGCGCCGCTCCCAGATCAAGAGGCAGATCGCGATCTGTGCGTTGCCCGTCAAGCACACGAAGTCGCCGCTCACCTTCCACTGGAGGTCCAGCTCGCCCGCCAGCCGCCCGCCGGACAACTCGGCCTTGCGCGCCAAGCGCTCCAGCGCCGGCACGGCGCGCGCGCCGACGTCGTCCCAGGCGTCGAGCAGCCGCGAGCACTCGAGGATCCCGCGCAGGGTGTAGGCGATCGTGTGCGTGAAGGCCCGGCCCTCCTCGCCGAAGCCCCAGCCCGCGAAGGCTCCGTTCTCGCGCCGCCGCAGGAGGATGCGCTCCAGCGCGTGCTCCGCGCTCTTGCGGATCGCGCCGTCGCCGGTCTCGGCCCACACCTCGAGCATCGGCCAGGCGACGTGGGTGTAGTAGGAGGGCGTCGCGCTCGCGCGGTACTCGGCGGGCCACAGGCCGTGGGCGAGCGAGCGCCGCTGGAGCCAAGCCGCGCCGCGGTGGGCCGGTTCGAGCCAACCCGCGCTGGGATCGGCGCGGTGCAGGGCGACGAGACCCTTCAGGATCTGGCCCGTGTTGAAGAAGCTCGGCTTGGGTCCGCGCCCCGCTGGGTGCAGGCCGCCGTTCCAGGATCCGTCAGGGTTCTGGATCGAGGCGAGCCAGCGGCCGATGGCGTTCGCGCGGGCCGCGAGATCCAGCTCGGGCAGCTCTCCGTCGAGGGAGAGCAGCGTCGGGATCAGGTAGCCGCTCGTCTCCGGGTAGGGCGCGGACCAGCCGCGCGCGAGCGAAAAGTGCGCGCACGAGCCGCCGCGGCCGCGCTCGATCGAGCGCACCAGCCACTGCGCCGTGGCGCGCCGGTGGCGCGCGTAGCGCTCGAGCGTGCGAAGCATCACGGCCACGCCGCGCCCTCAGGCCACCGCCGTCAGCGCCGCGGCCTGTGGCGCGAAGCGCGCAGCCAACGCCTCGCAGATGCGCTCCGCCGCGCGGCCGTCGCCGTAGGGGCTCTTCGCCTGCGCCATCCGCTGGTAGAGCACGCGATCGCCGAGCACCTCCTCCAGGCCATCGAGGATGCGCCGGGGATCGGTGCCGACCAGGCGCACCGCCCCGGAGTCGACGGCTTCCGGCCGCTCGGTCACCTCGCGCATGACGAGCACCGGCTTGCCCAACGCCGGGCCTTCCTCCTGGATGCCGCCCGAATCGGTGAGGATCAGGTCCGAGCGGTCCATCAGCCACACGAAGGGGGCGTACTCGAGCGGGTGGCAGAGCGCGACGTTCGCGATGCCGCCCAGGATCTCGCGCACCGGCCGCTGCACGTTGGGGTTCAGGTGCACGGGGTAGACGAACAGCCAGTCGGGATGACGCCGCGCCGCCTCGCGGATCGCGGCGCACAGGTCGCGGAAGCCCTGGCCGAAGCTTTCGCGGCGATGTCCGGTGACGAGCACGACGCGGCCCTGCCAGCCGGCGATGCGCAGCGCCAGCTCGGCGCCGACCTCGGGCTCGAGCGCCGCCGCGCCGCGGCCGGCCATGCGCCCGCGCACGGCGAAGAGCGCGTCGATCACCGTGTTGCCGGTGACGTGGACCCCGCCCGCGTCGACACCCTCGTCGAGCAGGTTCCGGCGCGCCGAAGCCGTCGGCGCGAACCACAGGCTCGACAGGCGGTCCGCGATCACGCGGTTCGCTTCCTCGGGGAAGGGCGCGCGCAGGTCGCGCGAGCGCAGCCCCGCCTCGACGTGGCCGACGGGCAAACCGAGGTAGAACCCCGCCAGAGCGCCCGCTAGGCAGCTCGTGGTGTCGCCGTGGACCAGGACGACGTCGGGCGCCTCCGCGCGGAGCACCTCACGCAGGCCGAGCAGCGCGCGCGAGGTGACGTCGAAAAGGTCCTGGGCCGGCGCCATCAGGTCCAGATCGCGGTCGGGCCGGATCCCGAAGAGTTGCAGCGCCTGGTCGAGCATCTTGCGGTGCTGCGCGGTGACGCACACGCGCGACTCGAAGCGCGGATCGCGCTCCAAGGCGAGCACGACCGGCGCCATCTTGATCGCCTCCGGCCGCGTGCCGAAGACCGAGAGCACGCGCACGCTCACAAGAAGAGACCCCGCACGTCGATCAGGATCTTCTCGTCCAGGAGCTCGCGCCGGATCCGCTTGAAGGAGCGGTGGTCGACCAGGACCAGCACGATGTTCGCCCGCTCGATCGCCTCGTCGGCGCGCACGAGCTCGAGCTCGGGATGGCTCGCGAGATGCGGCTCGACCACCAGGAGCTCGCCCACGCCCTTGCGGCGCAGCTCCTCGACGATCCACAGGGCCGGCGACTCGCGCAGGTCGTCGACGTCGGCCTTGAACGACAGCCCGAGGCAAGCGATCACCGGCTGCTTGACGCGTGCGGCGCAGGCCTCGACCCGCTCGACGACCCACTGCGGCTTGCGGTCGTTGACCTCGCGCGCGGCACGGATCAGGCGCGCCTGCGAGGGGTCGCGCGCGACGATGAACCAGGGATCGACGGCGATGCAGTGGCCGCCGACGCCCGGGCCGGGCTGCAGGATCGAGACGCGCGGGTGGCGGTTCGCGAGCCGGATCACCTCCCACACGCTGATCCGCTCGCGGGCGCAGATCATCGACAGCTCGTTGGCGAAGGCGATGTTGACGTCGCGGAAAGCGTTCTCGGCGAGCTTGACCATCTCGGCGGCGCGCGCCGAGGTCGCGACGACCTCGCCGCGCACGAAGCCCTGGTAGAAGCGCGCCGCGGCCTCCGCCGAGGCCTCGTTGACGCCGCCGACCACGCGATCGTTCTCGACCAGCTCGGTCAGGATGCGCCCCGGCAGCACGCGCTCGGGGCAGTAGGCGACGAGCACGTCCGTGCCCACGTCGTGGCCGGCCTCGGCCAGGATCGCCGCCACGACCTCCTCGGTCGTGCCCACGGGGCTGGTCGACTCCAGGATCACGAGGTTCCCCGCGCGCACCGCGGGAGCGATGCTGCGCGCCGCCGCCTCGACCATGGAGAGGTCCGGCTGCTTGTCCTCGCCGATCGGCGTCGGGACGGCGATCACGAAGACGTCCGCCTCCTCGGGCGCGCCGGCCGCGCGCAGCCGGCCGGACTGCACCGCCGAGCGGACCATCAGGTCCAGGTCGGGCTCGACGATGTGGATCCGGCCTTCGTTGATCGTGTCGACCACCGCGCGCGAGACGTCGACGCCCAAGACGCGCGCGCCGTTGAGCGCGAGCAGCGAGGCCGTGGGCAGGCCGATGTAGCCGAGCCCCACGACGCACACGCTGAGCTCGGCGGTCGAGCCCAGGTCGAGCGCGCCGCGCGCGTCGCTCCGCGCCGCGACCGCGGCCTCAGCGCACGCCGTTGCCGCTCGTGTGCGGCTCGCGGCCGAGGCGTCCGCCGTAGGCTTCACCGTACCCGTAGCCATACCCATACTTCCTGTTCCCCACGGAGTAGCGCGCGGCGTTCAGGACCGCGCCGATCAACTTGGCCCCCGCCTGCCGCAGGCGGTGGGCGGCCGCGCCGACGACGGCGGCGCCGACCTTGTCGCTCTTGCACAAGAGCAGCAGCGCGTCGAGCCGCGCGGCGATGCTGTCGGTGTCGGACACCGCCAACGCCGGCGGCACGTCGAGCACGACCAGGTCGTACTCCGCGCGCAGCTCGGCCAACAACTCGCCACAGCCCTCGCTGCCGAGCAGGTCCGACGGCGAGTGCGGCTGCCGGCCCGCCGTGATCACGTCCAGGCCGTGCTCGACCTCACGGTTCAAGCACTCGCGCCAGGGGATGCGGCCCTCGAGCACGTCGGAGAGCCCGGGTGCGAGGTCCAGCCCGAGGCAGCGCTGCACGCTCGGCTGGCGCATGTCGGCGTCGACCAGGAGCACGCGCTTGCCGTTCATCGCGAAGGCCATCGCCAGCGCGATGTTGGTCAGCGACTTCCCCTCGCCCGGCGCGCACGAGGTGCAGGCGATCGTCTTGAGCTCGGTGCCCTCGGCGAGCGCGAACTTCAAGTTGGCGCGCAGCGAGCGGATCGATTCGGCCACCGGACCCTCGGGGTCGTCGCGGAGCGGCACGAAGTCCGCCCCGGCGGAACGCACGCGGTAGCGGCCGCTGGCGAAGTCCGGGATCGTGGCGAAGACCGGCAGGCCGCTCGCTTCCTCCAGCTCGGCCGAGGTGAAGACTCCACGCCGGAACGACTCGCGTGCCAGCCCCAGCGCGAGCGACAGCCCCGCGCCTGCGAGCAGCCCCGCGAAGAGGTGCAGCACGAGCGACGGCCCGTGGCGGCGCAAGGGCGGCGTCGCCGGGTCGACGAAGTCGGCGCTCGCCACCGTCGAGGCGCGCGTGATCTGCGCCTCCTGCTGGCGGCTCAAGAGGAACTTGACGATCTCCGCGTGCGCCGAGAGCCGCCGCAGCGGATCCGCAAGCGCTCGCTCCTCCTCCGGCAGCGCGCCCAGGCTGCGCTCGAGGGCCGCGATCTCCTCCGCGAGCGAGCGCTCGCTCGCCTCCAGACCCGCGAGCCGCGCCTCGAGGTGCGTGGCCGTCCGCGCCTTCAGGCTCAGGGTCGCGGCGTCGATCCGCGCCCGCTCGTCGCCGGAGTAGCCGCCGGCCCGCGCGCGATAGCTGGCGAGCAGCGCGCGCTGCTCGTCGCGCTGCGCCTCGAGGCCGGCCAGGCGGTTGGCGAGCAGGCTCGCGATGCGCGCGCCTACGCCCTCGATCTGCTTCTCGATCGAAGCGCGGTCGGGGTGCGCGCCGGTGAACTCGTTGGCCAGGAACGCTAGCTCGCCTTGCAGCCGCGCGAGGTCGGCCAGGTAGCCCGCGAGCAGCGGATCGCCCGCCGTCCAGGGCCCGGCGCCGAGCCGCGACACAGCTTCGCCGTCGCCGGCAGCGACCGCCGCGCGCGTGCGCCGCACCGCGTTCAGCTCCAGCTCGAGCGAGTCCAGCCGGGACTCCAGCTCGAGCGCCTTGGCCTGCAGCATCGACTTGTAGGCGCCGGCGTCGCTGCGCTCCTGCAGCTCGCGCTCGGCGCCGAGCCGGGCGATGCTCTCGACGTAGCTGGCCGTGATCGGGTCCGACAGCTCGCCCGTGAGCCTCGACAGGGCTTCCATGCGCCCGGTCTCGAGCAGGGCCAGCGCTTGGCGCACAGCGACCTGCATCATCCGCGCCTGGACGCGCTGCACCTCGAGCTGCGAGCCCTGGGCGATCAGCGCTTCGCCGGTCTTGCCGATGTCGACCGCGCGCGGGCTCTTCTGCTGGAGCTCGACCACCTCCTTCTCGGCGCGGTGCAGGTCGCGCACCTGCTCGTCGAGCTGGGTCTGGATGAAGTCGATCGTCTGCGAGGCGCGCTTCTCGCTGCGCGCCTGGTTGCGGTCGATGTAGTTCCGGCACAGCGCGTTGGCCGTGTCCGCGGCGCGGGCGGGGTCGGAGTCGTCGAAGACCAGCTCGATCACGCCGGAGCCGCGCTCGGTCTCGCGCACCCGCGTCGAGTCCAGCACGCGCTGCACCGCATCGGAGCCGCTCAGCCGGCGCAGGTAGAACGTGCGGCCGGTCAAGTCGCCCTTCGGCTCGAGCCACAGGCGCAGGCCCTCGTACTCGATCGCGCGCGCGGGATCGACGTCGACCTCGAGGCTGTCGCTCCCGATGCCGAAGCGCGCCAGGAATCCCGTGCTCCGCAAGCGCACGCGCTCGGGCGCGAGGAAGTCGATGCGCAGCCGCCGAGGGGCGTCAACCGCGGCGCCATCCTCCATGCGCGCCAGGAAGCGCGCAGGGGCGTGGACGGATCCGAGCGAGCGGAAGGGCCGCAGGGCGGGATCCTCCACCAAGGTCGTCAGGCCGAGGCGGCGCGGCGCGTCGACGGCGTCGACGGGTTGCGACACCGCCAGCTCCGCGGTCGTGCGCGAGCGCAGGAGCTCCATCTCGCTCGCCGCCTGCGGCGACTCCGTGAGCGCCGCGAGGTCGCCGAGGATGCCTCCGGCGTGACCCTGCTGGTCGAGGATCAGCGTCGCTCGTGCGCGGAAAACGGGCGCGCGCGTGCCGAACCAGGCGAGGGCGACGGCGAGGCACAGGCCGGTCGCCGCGGCCATCGGCGGCCAGTGGCGCGTGACCAGCTCGAGCAGCCGCTCGAGCGAGAGCGCGCCGACTTCGTCCTCCCTCTCCGTTCGTTCCGCCAAGCTGCTACCTACTCGCCGAGGCGGTCGTCGATCAGGATCAGGGTCGCGATCGAGCCGAGCGACGCGGAGATGCCCTGCAGGATCGGCAGGAACTCCTGCGAGAAGCGGCCGGCGCCGCTGCGGCGCACGAAGATCAGGTCGTCGGGCCGCAGCGCGAACAGCCCGCTCCTCGAGGCGCGCTCGGCGTCGAAGACGTGCACCTCGGGCGCGCCGGGCTCGCCGCGCAGGAGCACGATCTCCTTGCGCCGTGCCTGCGGCGTGAAGCCGCCGGCGAGCGAGAGACCCTGGTAGATCGAGAGCGGCCGGTCGAGCACGAAGGCGCCCGACGTCTCCACCTCGCCGAAGACGTAGAAGCGCCGCGCGCCGTACTCGACCACCGAGACGTCGACCTTGGGGTCCTGGAGGTAGACGGCGAAGGCGGCGGTGATCGCTTCGCGCGCCTCGCCCATCGTCAGACCCGCGACGTGCACGGGCCCGACGAGCGGTAACGAGAGGTTGCCCTCGCGGTCGACGCGCGTGCCGCTGGCGGTGTTGGCGTGCGGCAGCGCCGAGAGCTCCGGGTGGCCGTAGACGCCGACCCGCAGGACGTCGTTGGGGCCCAGCGTCAGGTCCTCGTTCGACAGCTCGGTCGAGAGCGTCGGAGGCGCGCCGCCCGTTTCCAGCGCCTCGCCGCCGGAGCGGCACGCGGGGGACAGGAGCGCGAACAGGACCGGGGCGAGGTGGGCGCGGGTGCGGGGCATGGGGACGGCCGAGGAGCTCCGCCGGAGGGGGCCCTCCGGAGTGCTGGGGATGTATCGAGTGAACCCCCCGATCGCTTGACTGGCCCTTGACCGATCGGGAGCGGCTTGCGAGCGCCAGTCCCGGCGCGGGCACGGCCCAGGAGCCGGCGCTACAGCACATCCGCGCCTCGCTCCGATCCATCGGCATGGCGACGTGGGTCGTGGGCGACATCCACGGCTGCGCCGAGGAGCTGGCGCGGCTCCTCGAGCGCTTGGCGACCGGCTCCGGAGACCGCTTGGTCGCCGTCGGCGACCTCTTCCACCGCGGCCCGGACCCGGCCGGCGTGGTCGAT
>DATKBQ010000118.1:0-11608 GCA_035546375.1 Planctomycetota bacterium
TCGAGAACGGCCTCGTGCTCTTCCTGCGCGCCGACCGCCGCCTTCCGCTGGTGCAGCTCGAGGCCTTGGTGCGCGTCGGCGAGCGCTTCGAGCAGCCGAACGAGCACGGCGTCGCCGGCTTCCTGGGCACGCTCCTACGCAGCGGCGGGACCGCCTCCTGGAAGCCGCAGGAGCTCGACGACCGCCTCGCCTTCCTGGCCGCCAACCTCGGCGTCTCGATCGGCGAGGACTCCGGCACGGTGTCGCTCGACCTGCTCTCGAAGGACGCCGAGGAAGGGCTCGCGATCTTCACCGAGGTGCTGCGCGCGCCGGCCTTCGACGAGGGCCGTCTGGCGCTCGCCAAGCGCCAGACGATGAACTCGATCCTGCACCGCAACGACAGCCCCGGGCAGGTCCTCGGGCGCGAGCTGAACGCGCTCTTCTATCCGCGCGAGCACCCTTCGGGCCGCTCGATGACGCCGAAGGAGCTCGCCGGCGCGACCGTCGAGCGCATCCGCGCCTTCCATGCGCGCCACTTCCGCCCGGAGAACACCCGCATCGCCGTCGTCGGCGACTTCGACGAGGAAGCGATGCTCGGCCGGCTGCGCGCGGCCTTCGCCGATTGGCCGCGCGGCGGCGAGCCGATCGCCGCGCCGCCCAAGTTCGTGGCCAAGCCGCGGCCGGGGCTGTACCTGGTCGACAAGGACCTGAACCAGTCCTCGATCGTCCTGGCGCACCCCGGCGTCGACCGCGACAACCCGGATCGATACGCGATCTCGCTGATGAACACGATCCTGGGCGGCGGCTCGTTCTCGTCGCGGATCACCGAGCGCGTGCGCTCCGACGAGGGCCTGGCTTACTCGGCGCGCTCCTCCTTCCCGACCGGCGGTCGCGAGCCGGGTCTCTTCCAGGCCAGCGTGCAAACCAAGACCGCGACCACGGCGCGCGCCGTCGAGCTGCTCGAGGAGGAGGTCGAGAAAATGCAGGCGGGCCCGATCTCGCGCAACGAGTTCGCGACCGCGCGCGAGTCGGCGCTCTACGGCATGGTCTTCCGCAACGACCGCCCGCTCGAGGCCGTGCGGCGCCTGATGCGCCTGGAGTTCGACGGCCTGCCGCTCGACCAGGACCGGCGTGACTTCGAGGGCCTCTCGGCGGTCACGCCCGAAGCCGTTGTGGCCGCGGCGAACCGTTATCTCCGGCCCGGCGAGGTCACGATCTTCATCGTCGGCAACGGCAAGGAGCTCGAGGCCGACCTCGCGGCGCGCGGCGAGCCGAAGCGCATCGAGCCGGTCGACTACGACATGGGCGCGTTCCGCGAGGCCGGGTTCTCCTCCGGGCGGTAGCTGCGACGTCCCGAACACTGACAGCACCCGTGCCGAACGGCGCGGGCGCCCGTCGGAGAATCAATCCCCAACCAAACGTCGAGCCATGCCCTTCTTCCAACGGACCTGCACCTGGACCGCGCTTGCACGCCACGGCGTGACCGGCGCCGCGCTCGCCTGCGCCTCGCTCGGCCTCGCCGCGCTCGCTCTCCAGGAACCGAGACCGCCGCGCCTGGGCAGCGGCGCGCACGTGTACGACTGGGTCCCGGCCTGGGGCCAGCTCCCCGAGGGCTCGAGCTACGGGAACACCCACGGCGCGATTGCGGTCGACTCGAAGGGCCGGATCTACGTCAACACCGACAGCGAAAAGGCCGTGATCGCCTTCGAGCCCGACGGCACGTTCGTGAAGGCCTGGGGCTCCGAGCTCGCCGGGGGCCTGCATGGCATGGCGATCGCCCGCGATGGCGAGCGCGAGGTGCTCTGGCTCGCACACACCGGCCGCCACGAGGTGATCCAGACGACGCTCGACGGCGAGATCCTGCGCACGATCCCCTGCCCGCTCGCCTCCGGCCACTACGAGCGCGCCGAGCAGTACCTGCCGACCAGCGTCGCGGTCGCGCCCGACGGCTCGATCTTCGTCGCCGACGGCTACGGCCGCTCCTGGGTGCACCAGTTCGACGCCGCCGGCGAGTACGTGCGCTCGATCGGCGGACCCGGCGAGGAGCCCGGCAAGTTCCGCACCCCGCACGGCATATCGATCGACGCGCGCGGCGGGACACCGAAGCTGCTCGTGGCCGACCGCGAGAACCACCGCCTGCAGTGGTTCGACCTGGAGGGCCGCTTCCTCGTCGCCTCGACCGTCGAGCTGCGCCGTCCCTGCATCGCCTACGCGCAGGGAGATGACCTCGTCGTCGCCGACCTGGGCGGCCGCGTGACGATCCTCGACCGCGAGAACCGACTCGTGTGCCACCTGGGCGACAACCCCGACCCCGCCAAGCGCGCCCAGAACGGCGTTCCCCGCGAGCAGTGGAAGGACGGCGAGTTCCTCTCGCCCCACTGCGCGCGCTGGGACGCGGCCGGGGACCTCTACGTGGTCGACTGGAACGCCTTCGGCCGCGTCAACAAGCTGGCGCGGGTGCGATAGCGCCCCATCGCCGGGCCGCGGCTCTTGGCAGGCCCAGGCAACCTGCCGATGGCCCGAATCCGAAAGTCGATTTAGGCTGGATCTGCCGAGGCACCCTCGGTCGGAGGGCCGGATCGCCCCCGGGCCGAGGCAGCTCCCCTCGGCGAGGAGGCGCCCATGTTCCGTTCGATCTCGCTCCGAGGGGCCGCCGCAGCCTGCATGAGTTCCGCGGCCATGGCCGCGCAAGGCGGTCCCGACGTCAAGGTCAACGCCGACGCGCCCGGCACGGTGCAGAACGAGGTCGTGCTCGCCGCGCACGTCGCCAACACGTCCAACTTGGTCACGGCGTACAACGACCGCAATGGCCAGGCCGTGCCCAACCCGCTCGGCGTGAGCTGGAGCCTCGACGGGGGCATGACCTGGTCCGACACGCAGCTCTCGGTGCCGCCCGATCCGTTCGCGCCCGGGATGAGCCTCGACGCGATCTTCGATCCGTTCCTCTCCTCCGGACCGCCGAACGAGTTCTACGCGGGCTACGTCGCGACGACGCAGGCCTTGGGCGGAACCAGCGGCATCTTCATCGAGCGCTCCGAGGACGGCGGCATGACCTGGTCCGGCCCGACGACCATCGCGATCGACCCTCCGGGCGGCGGCGCGGGCTATCGCTTCAACGATAGGCCCCACATCTCGCACTTCCACCCGGCGGGGTTCGTCAACGTGACCTGGATCAAGGACGTCGGCCTCAACACGCCGTCCAGCGATATCTACTTCGCCTTCTCGAATCCGCCGCCCGGTCCGGGACCGGGCCCGTTCCCGCCGACGGGGCTGAACTTCACGGCGCCGGTGATCGTCAATGACAACCCGAACGGCATCGACATGGCCAACGCGCCCCACGCCGCCACCCATCCCGGAAGCACGGTCTACGTCGCGTGGATCGACGTGAACGTGCAGCTACCTGATCCAACCGCGGGCACGATCAAGATCGACCGCACGACCATCCCCACCGGCATGCCGGCCTTCGGGACCGATAGGACCGTCCGCGTGATCGACCCGCTGCCCCGCAACCTCACCAGCTCGTTCGGCGTCGACGTGCTCGCGGGCAGCTACCCCGTGATCGCGGTCGACCACAACGACGGGTCGGGGAACACAGTCTTCATGGCCTACGCCGAGGACCCCCCGGGCCCGGACGAGGGCGACATCTACTTCATTCGCTCGTTCGACGGCGGCCAGAGCTGGTCGGCGCCGCTGCGCATCAACGACGACGTGACGACGAACGACCAGTTCCACCCTGCGATCTACTCGTTCCTGCCCGCGCCGAACGATATCTTCCTCGCCTGGTACGACAAGCGGAACAGCCCCACCGACAGCGCGATCGACGTGTACGCCGCGCGCAGCTCCGACGGCGGCATGACTTTCGGCGCGAACGTCCGCGTGAGCGACGCGAGCTTCGCCGCTCCGACGGCCTCCAACGGCGCGCCGTGGATCGGCGAGTACCTGTGGGTCACCACCGACGGCACCGACGCGCTGTTCGCGTTCACCAAGCGGACCAACGACCGCTTCGGCGACATCTTCTTCGACCGCATCCCCGCCTGCCAGATCCCGCCGCCGACGGTCTATTGCACCGCCAAGGTCAACTCGCTCGGCTGCACGCCCTCGATCGGCTCCAGCGGGACGCCCAGCGCGAGCGCGAGCAGCGGCTTCGTGGTCACGTGCACGAACGCGCGCAACAACAAGTCCGGGCTGCTCTTCTACAAGCCCAACGGCTCGACCGCCTCGATGCCGTTCCAGGGCGGCACCCTGTGCCTCGGCCCCTCCGGCATCCTGCGTACGCCAGTGCAAGGATCCGGAGGAACCGCGCCGCCGGTCGACGACTGCTCCGGCACCTACGCGCTCGACATGAACGCCTTCGCGGCCGGCCTCGCGGGCGGCAACCCGGACCCGACGCTCTCGATGCCCTCCACGCGCGTCCACTGCCAGTGGTGGGGCCGCGACCCGGGCTTCGCGCCGCCGAACAGCACGATGCTCTCGGACGCGCTGGCCTACACGATCTGCCCGTAGGCCAAGCCTGCCCGCGGCTCAGTGCCGTTGCTCGACCGGCCTAGCAGCGGGTGCGCATGGGCTCGCGCGCTCGTTCCTGTGCAGCCGGGGAGGCGAACTTCTTCGACGTGGCGTGCGCCCACATCTTCTCGATGTAGGCCCCGGCGTCCGGCGTCTTGCAGGCCGTGTCGCCGTGGTCGATTTCGACCTTGCCGATGCGCTTGGCGGCGGCCGTCGCTGACTTGCGCAACGCGGCGTTTCGACCGCCGATCGCGATCAGGGCCGTGTTCATCGTTTCGCGCTCGGCGTTGGGGGCGGAGTGGATCGTCTTCTCGATCTGGTCGACGAGCCGGGTGAACCACTCGTCGGGGATCGTCTCGTCCAGGCTCGCCAGGAAGCCGGCGAGGGTCCAAGCGGCAGCGCGCAGGGTCTGATTGGAGGAGGCGAACCATTCGCGCGCCTTCGCGGTCCCGTGTGGGCTCTCCGCGGCGAGCATGGCGACGTAGCCGCCGCACATTCGTGCCGCGGTCTCGCGCGCCCAGCGGTCAAGATCGGAAGGACGGATCTTCGCCGGGTCGGCGATCTTCACGGCGAGCGTGCGCGCGTCGTGGTTCTTCGTGCCCCACAGCGCCAGCGCGAGCTCGTGATCCACCCCGATGCGCTTCACGAGCGTCTTCAGCGCGGCGAAGCTGACGCCGAACATCGGTTCCTTGGCGCCGTGGCGCGCATAGGTCTTGCGGGTCTGCGCGGAGCCAGCCTTCTCGAGCTCGCGCATCACCTCGTCGAGCGACATGCGGTCCTTGGCCGGCTTCGCGGGTTTCCTCGGGGAGGTGGGCTTCGGGGACGGCTTCCTGACGGTTCGTGAGGTGGGCATGTGGGGAAGCACTCCTTCGATGAAGTGCGTGTTGCTGTGGGCGAATCCTGGGCTGGACAGATGTATCACGAGGCCGAAAGGGCCGCCACGGCCTCGTCGGTGCGTGACCCGCACTCGATCAGCCGAATCTCCCTAGCCGGCGAGCTTCGCCGTCACGCGCACCAGCTCGGCGCCGATCGCCCGCGCAGCGGCGGCGCGCTTGGGATCGATCAGTCTGCCGTCGGCTGCGAAGGCTTCGTGGGCCCTGGGCAGAGCCAGCTGCTGCGGGATTACCAGCACGCGGATGTTCGCGAGGATCGCGCGCAGCGTGAGCAGGCTGCGCATCCCCCCGAACGCGCCCGGCGAGGCCGACATCAGGGCGGCGACCTTGCCGTCGAAGCACGCGAGCTCGCGTTCCCCCTCTTCCGGACGCGAGGCCCAGTCGATCGCGTTCTTGAGGCCGCCCGGCACGGAGGTGTTGTATTCCGGAGTGGAGATCAGGAGCCCGTCGTTCTCCTTCATCAGCGACTTGAGCCGCTTGCCGTTCTCAGGGATCCCGTGCTCGGTCTCGATGTCGGCGTCGTAGATCGGCATCGAGAGCTCGCGCAGGTCCAGGACCGTGACCTCGGCTCCCGCCTCGCGGGCGCCTTCGGCGGCGACGCGCACGAGCATCTTGTTGAAGGAGCCCGTGCGCAGGCTGCCCGCGAAGGCCAGGACTCTCGGTGCGTGCGGCATGCATCCTCCTCTGACGAGCAGTAGCTTAGCGACTCTACGGGCGCGGATCCCTTTGCGCCAAGGCGTCGACGATCAGGGATTCCGCGTAGTCGATGCCGGCCGGCGTGCGCGAGCCGTGCCAGGAGAGATACTCGCCGTCGGCGATGCGGAAGCTCTCGCGCGGAATCCCGGTGGCGGCAGCGAGCTCGTCGGCATGGTGCTCGCGGAAGGGGAAGGGTTCGGTGCAGAGCAGGACTAGATCGGGAGCAGCGGCAGTCAGGTCCTGGTCGGCGATCTCCGGGTAACGCTGCTCGTGCCCGGCGAAGACGTTCTCTCCGCCCGCCTGAGCGAGCAACGCGTGAGCGAACGTGTCGCGGTTCACGCTCATCCACGGCTTGCGCCAGATCAGGTACGCGAAGCGAACCGGAGGCCGGCCCGCGGCGGCGCGGCACACGCGCGCGGCGCGGCACTCGATGTCCTGGGCGATGCGCTCGGCCTCCGCCGGACGCTCCAAGGCCTCCCCGATCGAGCGCACCATGGCTGCCGTGCCCTCGACGTCGCGCGGAAAGCTCGCGTGGCAGGCGATCCCCGCCGCGCGAAGGGCCCGAGCGTCCTCGACGCGGTTCTCCTCCTCGTTGAGCAGCACCAAGTCGGGCGCCAGCTCGGCGATGCGCGCGAGGTCCGGCGTCTTCGTGCCGCCGACCCTCTCGACCGCGCCGACGCGATCGGCGGGGTGCACGCAGTACTCGGTGATGCCGACCAGCTCGGCGCCCCGGCCGAGATCGAAAACCAGCTCGGTCAGGCTCGGGCAGAGGGAGACGATGCGCATGGCGATCAGGCTTGCAGCTCTCCATCGATCGGCTCGACGGCGTAGCGGCGGCCGTCGCGACGGATGCGGCCAAAGGCGACGTCGACGTCGTGGTAGAAGAGGCCGATCCAGTCGTGCTCGGCGGCGCGGGAAAGCCACTCGGAGCGGATCTCGAAGGAGCGCACCACGTCGATGTCGTAGGCCATGATGTACGGCGGCTGCACGTGGTGCGCTGTCGGCACGACGTCGGACCAGAAGATCGCGGTCTCGCCGGGGCCGTCCTCGTTGACGGTGATCACGGCGACGCCGTCGGAGTGGCCGCCGAGCACGTGGCAGCGGATGCCGGGGACCGGCTCGAAGGTGCCGTCGTAGGGCTCGAGCAAGCCCGCCTGCTCCAACGGGACGACGTCCTCCGCGCGGTAGGAAGCCGAGCGCGCATGGCCGGGGCGTTTCGCGATCTCGATCTCGACCTCCGGCGCGAAGTGACGGGCGTTCGGGAAGCGCGGGACGAGACGATCGCCGCGCTGCGCGACGGCGCTGCCGAAGTGGTCCCAGTGGCAGTGCGAGGCGACGACGTGCGTCACCTCCTCGGGCGCGACGCCGCACGCGCGCAGCGCGTCCTCGAGCGACGTCGTCGCGACGATCGAGTAGATCTCGCGCCACTTCGGCTCCCAGCGGTCACCGATCCCGAGCTCGATCAGCACCTTCTCGCTCCCGCGCTCGGCGAGGAACGGGCGCAGGGCGATCGCGATCGTGTTGTCGGCCGCGGGCGGCGTCATCCGTTCCCAGAGCGCGCGCGGGACGACGCCCCACATGCTGCCGCCGTCGAGGCGCATGTGGCCGTCGCACAGCGCGGTGATGCGCCAGTCCCCGGCCTCGACGCTCGCCGGGCGCCACGGGGGCGGTTCGAGGCTGGCGGGCGGCAGGACCACGGCGCTGCGGGGCTGGCCGGGCCTCACTCGCCGCTGCGGATCAGGCGCACGCGGCCCAGGTTCGCCGTGCGGTCGTCCGGCGAGGGGGACAGGTGGCCGCGGGCTTGCAGGCCGGGGCCGCTCGTACGCGCCAGCTCGAAGCGCGCTTCCTCGGTCGGCTTGCCGTCCTGGAACATCGTCCACTGGCTCAGGAGGCGCTCGCCGTCGATCGTCATCTCCGCCTGGTGCATGTGCGCGTCGGCGTTCGAGCGCATGTTCGTCGCGCGCAGAAAGCGGAAGCGGATCGTCTTGGAGTCCTCGGGCGCCTTCTCGGCGACCATGGTCGGCTGGTTCCCGGCCGAGCAGTAGTGGGTCAGCATCAGCCGGTCGCCGTCGAGGTGGTAGAGCGTGACCATCTCGTGCTCGGTGCCCGGGAAGAGCGTTTCCTCGACCGCGCTGCCGGCGGCTGTCGTCCGGTAGCGCACCTCGACCGGGAAGCCCTCGCCACCCTCGGCGTGGCCGGCCGTGCCCGTCCAGGTCCCCTCGAGGGACTTGATCATGGAAAACTGGCGCTCGGCCGCGCCCGGACCGGGGCGGTGGTGCCCCCCGTCGCCGCTCGAGGCGCAAGCGGCGAAGAGTAGCGACGTGCAGATGACGAAGCGGTTCATGGTTCCTCCTTCGGGAGAGCCTTCTCAGTCCTTCGTGGCCCGGCCGAGCACGTGGCGCGCGATGACCATGCGCTGGATCTCGCTGGTCCCCTCGCCGATCGTGCACAGCTTCGCGTCGCGCCACATGCGCTCGACCGGGTACTCGCGGCTGTAGCCGTAGCCTCCGTAGACCTGGATCGCGTCGTAGGTGGCGCGCATCGCCACCTCGGAGGCGAAGAGCTTCGCCATCGCGGCCTCCTTCGCGAACGGCTCGCCCAGGTCCTTCAAGCGCGCGGCGTGGTAGACGAGGTGGCGGGCGGCCGCGATCTCGACCTCCATGTCGGCCAGCTTGAACTGCACGGCCTGGAGATCGGCCAACGTGCGGCCGAAGGCCTCGCGCTCCTGCGAATAGCGCAGCGCATTCTCGTACGCCCCCTCGGCGAGTCCGAGCGCCAGCGCGCCGATCGAGATGCGCCCGCCGTCCAGCGTGCGCATGAAGGTCTTGAAGCCTTCACCCGGCGGCCCGAGCAGGTGGTCTTTCGGGATGCGGGCGTCCTGGAAGACCAGGCTGCCCCAGTCGGAGCCGCGCATGCCGAGCTTCAGCTCGCCCGGCTCGAGGAAGAAGCCCGCGATCCCGCGCGGCACGACGAAGGCGCTGATCCCCTTGGGCCCCAGGCTGCGGTCGGTGACCGCGGTGATGATGAACGTGCCCGCGTAGTTCGCGTTCGTGCAGAAGCACTTGCGGCCGTTGATCACCCACGAATCGCCGTCGAGCACCGCCGTGGTCTGGGTCGAGCCCGCGTCCGAGCCCGCGTTCGGCTCGGTCAGGCCGTAGGCGCCCATGTACTCGCCGGCGATCAGGCGCGGGACGTACTCCGCGCGAAGGTGCTCGCCGCCCCAGGCGAAGATCGGGTACGTCCCGAGCGAGACGTGGGCCGCCAGGGTCAGCCCGGTCGAGCCGCAGACCTTCGAGATCTCCTCGACCGCGATGCAGTAGGAGAGCGTGTCCCCGCCCGAGCCGCCCACCTCTTCCGGGAACGGGATGCCGGGCAAACCCAGCTCGACGATCTTGCGCCAGGTCTCCTCCGGGAAGCGGTGCTCCTCGTCGATCTCGGCGGCGATCGGCGCGACCTCGCCCTCGGCGAACTCGCGCACCGCGTCGCGGATCATCCGCTGCTCCTCGCTGAGGTCGAAGGCGTGCTTGACGTCGGGGATGGCGATCATGGGGTCTCGTCGCGGCTCCGTTTCGCAGCCCGTAACAGGCGCTGCGGAGCCAAGGCTCCTAGTACTCGATGTTCCACCCGGCCGTCCGCCGGGCCTTGGGCGAGGCGCGCTCATTGTCGCCGTTCTCGCCGCTCTCCTTGTAGAAATCGCCGCTGCGACCGCTGCCGACCCACTCGATCAGCGCGCTGCGCGAGAACTTCCACTCGCGGCCGATCTTGCGCGCGGGCAGGTTCTGGGTGTGCAGCACCTTGTTGAAGGTCTTGATGCTCACCCCGAGCAGCGCGGCGGCCTCCTCGATGGTCAGGATCTCGCTCTCGTTCGACGCGCTCATCCCCGAGCTCCTTCCTTCTGCCAGCGCCGCTCCAGCTCCTCGCGGATCCAGCGCGCGATCTCGTCGGTCGACGTGCCCGGCCCGAACAGGCGCGCGTAGCCCGCGCGCTCCAGCTCGGCCGCGTCCTCGGCCGGGATGATGCCGCCGCCGGTCAAGAGCACGTGGCCCAGTCCGCGCGCCTCCAGCTCGCGCTTGACGCGCGGGAAGAGCGTCATGTGCGCGCCGGAGAGGATCGAGAGCCCGACCACGTCTACGTCCTCCTGCGCCGCGACCTCGGCGATCGCCTCCGGCGTCTGGTGCAGGCCGGTGTAGATCACCTCCATGCCGTGGTCGCGCAGCGAGCTGGCTACGGTCTTGGCGCCACGGTCGTGGCCGTCGAGGCCGGGCTTCGCGACTAGCACGCGGATCTTGCGCTCGCTCATGTGGAGATCACGACGTGATGAAACTGAGCAGGAGATGCAGCAGCGCGAAGACGGCGAACGCGAGGAGGAACACGCCCCACGGTCGCGCATCCTCGCCGCGACGCTTCCAGCGCGCGGCCCAGATCGCCGCGATGGTGGCCAGGGCCAGAGCCACCGCAAGGCCGAAGGGCCACCGGTAGTAGTGCTCGCGCGGCACGCGCAGGATGAAGAACGCCAGCAAAGCGACCGCGTGACCGGTGGCCACGAACAGCAGCGCGCCCCCGGCGCGATGCCACGTGTATTTCCGCGCGTTTTCGCTGGCGGTGCTCACAGGATCTTGGGCTCCCGGTACTCGCCGAACTCCTCGCGCAGGACCCCGGCGATCTCGCCCAGCGTGCACCAGGCGTGGGCCGCGGCGACGAAGCGCTCGAGCAGGTTCGAGCCGTCGCGGCAGGCCGCGCGGACCCCGTCCAGCTCGCGCTTGGCCGCCGCCGGGTCGCGCCGGGCGCGCAGCGCCGCCAGGCGCTCCTTCTGCTCGCGCTCGACCGCCGGGTCGATCCGGTGGATCTCGATCCGCGGCGTGGCGCCATCGTCCTCGACGTAGCAGTTCACGCCGACGACCTTCTTCTCGCCGCGCTCGACAGCGCGCTGGTAGCCGACGGCGGAGCGGTGGATCTCGCGCTGGATCCAGCCCGCCTCGATGCACGCCACGACCCCGCCGCGGCGGTCGATCTCGGCGAAGGTGCGCTCGGCTTCCTGTTCCAGGCGGTCGGTCTCGGCCTCGACGAACCAGCTCCCGCCGAGCGGGTCGATCACGTTCGCGACCTCGCTCTCCTCGGCGATCAACTGCTGCGTGCGCAGCGCGATCTTGACCGCCTTCTCGGTCGGCAGCGAGAGGGTTTCGTCCATCGAGTTGGTGTGCAGCGACTGCGTGCCGCCGAGCACCGCCGCCAGGGCCTCGAAGGCCGTGCGCACGATGTTGTTCTCCGGCTGCTGGGCGGTCAGCGACACCCCCGCGGTCTGGGTGTGGAAGCGCACCTTCCACGAGCGCGGATCGCGCGCGCCGAAGACGTCGCGCATCTTGCGCGCCCAGATGCGCCGGGCGGCGCGGAACTTCGCGATCTCCTCGAAGAAGTCCAGGTGGCTGTCGAAGAAGAACGAGAGCCGCGGCGCGAAGCGGTCGACGTCGAGCCCGGCGGCGATCCCGCGCCGCACGTACTCCATGCCGTTGGCCAGCGTGAAGGCCAGCTCCTGGGCC
>DATKBQ010000119.1:0-2457 GCA_035546375.1 Planctomycetota bacterium
CCGAGGCGGCGATCTCCGCCAACGGCCGCTGGATCGCCTTCGCGAGCGACGCCGGAAACCTGGCGCCCGGCGACACGAACGGGCGATCCGACGTCTTCGTGCACGATCGCCAGGACGGCAGCACCGAGCGGGTCAGCCTCGACGAGAACGGCGCCGAGTTCGACGGGCAGTCCTGGGCCGTCGCGCTGTCCGCCGACGGCGGTACCGTCGCCTTCGAGCTCTGGGTCGTGCCGTTCCCGGGCTACAACGCGACGGCCCTCTACGTCCGTGACTGGCAGGGCGCCCCCAGTCAGCTCGTCGCCTCGCACGGGATGGGGGGCGAGTTCGAGCCGGCGCTCTCGCAGGATGGGCGCTTCCTGGCGTACGACTACCGCGAGAACCCGTTCGATCCGTCCAGCTCGCAGGTCTACGTGCTCGATCGCCAGAGCGGCGCGGCGGGCGTGGTCAGCGTGAGCTCCGCCGGAGTCAAGGGCGACAACTCGAGCGCGAGCGCCTCGATCTCCGCCGACGGCCGCTACGTGGCTTTCCTCAGCCACGCGACCAACCTGGTCCCCGGCGACACGAACGGCTTCGCCGACATCTTCGTCCACGACCGCTCGAGCGGCGCGACGATCCGCGCCAGCGTCGCTTCGTCGGGCGCGCAGGCGGACGGCGCGAGCCGGCGCCCCGCGATCTCGGCCGACGGCCGCTGGATCGCTTTCGAGAGCTCGGCCAAGAATCTGGTTCCCGGCAGCGGGGGCGGCATCTTCGTGCACGACCGGCTGAGCGGCACGACGGTGCTCGCCAGCCTTGCCACGTCCGGCGCGCTGGCGAACGGCGAGAGCCACTGGCCCTCGATCTCCTCGGACGGCACGCGCGTGCTCTTCGGGAGCTACGCGACGAACCTCGTCCCCGGCGACACCAACGCTACCGCCGACGTGTTCCTGCGCGACCTGGCGCTCGGGACGACCGAGCGCGTCAGCGTGGATTCCGCGGGCCAGGAAGGCGACGGTCAGAGCTGGCCGCTGCGAGGCTCGCTCTCGGCCGACGGGCTGCGGATGGGCTTCCACAGCCAAGCCAAGAACCTGGTCGCCGGCGACACGAACAACGCCTTCGACGTCCTCGTGCACGACTTCACGATCGCCTGTCCGCCGCTCGCCACCTACTGCACGGCCAAGACGAACAGCCTCGGCTGCGCCCCGACGATCGGCGCGAGCGGCCTGCCGGAGCTGACGGGGAACGACGCCTTCTTCGTCGTTGCCGAGCGGATCCTCTCGAACAAGATCGGCATGCTCTTCTGGGGGCTCGCGCCCGCCTCGGCACCCTTCGCCGGCGGCACCCTCTGCATCCAGCAACCCCTGATCCGCACGCCGATCCAGCCCTCCGGGGGCAACCCGCCGCCCGACGACTGCTCGGGGACCTACTCGTTCCACTTCTCGCAGGCCTACATGGCCGCCAACGGCCTCGCGCCCGGCACGACCGTCTACGCCCAATACTGGAGCCGTGACCCGGGCTTCGCGCCGCCGCAGAACATCGGCTTGACCGACGCGCTGCGCTTCACCACCTGCCCGTGAGTGCCTAGCGCCCTCGCGCGATCGTCCATTCGGAGCTCCGCAGCTCCGGGCGGACTCACCCTGGGCGCCTGGCGCGTACCCGCGGCGCGGGTCACTGCTCTTCGTGCTACGGACCGGCGAGCGGAGGGCCCCAGGTGATGCGCAGGTTGTCGACGCCGAGCCGCCAGTTCCAGAAGGCGCCGATCGCAGCGGGGTCATTGATGCCCAGGAACCAGACCTGCGAGACGTTCTCCATCACCTCGCGCCACGTGTGGTTCGCGAGCGGCGGGCCGCCGAACGGGTCCTGGTAGAACTTCCAGCCGAGCGGCAGCACACCGAAGGGGAGGTCGAGCTGCGAGGGCACGCGGAAGTCGTAGGACTTCCAGCCCTGGCCTGGCCAGGGGATCGGCTTCGCCAAGTTCAGGTAGACCCACGTGTCGTCGGCGCTGTTGGCGGGGGTGCCGTTGTCGTGGACCAGCATGAGGGTCATGGAGAAGTCGGGATGTGGCGCGGGCTGCGCCAGCCTCATGGTCATGTCGAGACCGAGGGTCTTCACGCCCAGCGCCCGGTAGTCACCGGTGAAGATCGATGCGGGCGCGATCGTGCGCACGACGGGCGCGGGCCAACAGCACTGGATGGTGTTGACGAGGTGGGCCCCGGGGTGGCCGCCTTCAGGCACGACGGCGCTCGTCCCCGAGCTCATCAGGATCTCCCAGTTCGCCTCGACGTTGCCGCCCCTGAAGGTCTCGACGAACCGCCCCTGCGATCCGTTCATGGAAGACACCAGCCCCGGGGCCAGGGCCAGCGCGATGCATGCTCCGTTCAACATGTGTTCACCTCCTGCGCGAGAGCGCTGTCCGCGCCGCGCGCCCGGTCCGCGCGGAGCATCCGCACGCGCCCGCCATCCAGGGACGCTACCCCCCGA
>DATKBQ010000120.1:0-4655 GCA_035546375.1 Planctomycetota bacterium
GCCACCTGACCGTGCGCCTGGCCGAGGGCGAAGAGCCCGAGCCGCGCGCCCCCGCCCGGCCGCCGCGAGCTCGGCGCGCCAAGGCCCCCGCGGCCGGCGCGGGAGCCAAGTCCGGCGAGGGAACCAGGAAGGAAGCCGCCCGCGAGGGCTAGGTCGACGCATGGGTCAGAAAGTCCATCCCACCGGTTTCAGGCTCTCGACCAGCGAGCCGCACCGCTCGCGCTGGTATGCGAACAAGAAGGAGTTCGGGCGGCTCCTGCTCCAGGACCACAAGATCCGCCGCTACGTCGAGAAGGAGTACCGCGCCGCCGGGATCCCGCGCATCGAGATCGAGCGCACCGGCGAGGCGGTCAACGTGATCGTGCACACCGCGCGCCCGGGCGTGCTGGTCGGGCGCAAGGGCGTGCGCGTCGATCAGCTCAAGGAGTCGCTGCAGGAGATCACCGGCCAGACCTGCCACCTCACCGTGCGCGAGATCAAGCGTCCCGAGCTGGAAGCGAAGCTGGTGGCCGAGGTCGTCGCCGAGGCGCTCGAGAAGCGCATGGCCTTCCGCCGTGCGATGAAGAAGGCCATCCAGACCACGATCCAGGCCGGCGCCAAGGGCGTGAAGGTGGAGATCAACGGTCGCCTGGGCGGGGCCGAGATGGCGCGCCAGGCGAAGGAGCGCGAGGGCCGCGTGCCGCTCTCGACCCTGCGCGCACACGTGGACTACGGGACCGCGATCGCCTCGACCACCTACGGCGTCATCGGCGTCAAGGTCTGGATCTACAAGGGCGACATCGAGCGCGGGCAGAAGATCGACTTCCAGCAGCAGGGCGGACCCGGCCGTCCCGGCGAGCGTCCGCGCGGGCCGCGCCGCGGGCGCATGCCGCGCGAGTCGCTGGGCACGGGAGCCTAAGGGGGACGCGCCATGGCGATGATGCCCAACAAGACGAAGTTCCGCAAAGTGCACCGCGGGCGCGTGCGCGGCCACGCCACGCGCGGCCACACGGTGTCCTTCGGCGACTACGGCCTGCAGGCGCTCGACGCGGGCTGGATCAGCGGGCGCCACATCGAGGCCGGCCGCGTCGCCGCCAATCGCGCCACCGGCGGCCAGGGCAAGGTCTGGATCCGGATCTTCCCGCACAAGCCGATCTCGTCCAAGCCGGCCGAGACGCGCATGGGCACCGGCAAGGGCGACGTCGAGTTCTGGGCCGCGGTGGTCAAGCCCGGCACGGTGCTGTTCGAGATCGGCGGGGTGAGCGAGGACAAGGCCAAGCTGGCCTTCAAGCGCGTCGCTCACAAGCTCCCGATCAAGGTGAAGATGATCAAGCGGCTCCCGACCACGTGATCGCGATGAAGATCGAAGAGATTCGCGGCAAGACCGACAGCGAGCTCGCCTACGAGTTGGACCAGCTCGGCAAGGAGCTGTTCGGCCTGCGCTTCAAGATGGCCACCGAGACCTCCGCCAACCCCGCGCGCATCCGCGAGCTGCGCCGCTCGATCGCGCGCGTCGAGACGGTGCTCGAGGAGCGCCGCAAGAGGATCCGCGGACAGGAGCCGCGCTAGCCATGCCGCAACGAGAACCTTCCGACCGCCACGTGCGGCGCACGCTGGTCGGCACGGTCACCAGCGACCGGATGAAGAACACGATCACGGTGCTCGTCGAGCGCACCTTCCGCCACCCCAAGTACGGCAAGTTCGTGCGCGAGAACAAGCGCTACCACGCCCACGACGAGCGCGAGGAAGCGGGTGTCGGCGACCGGGTCGAGATCATGGCCACCCGGCCGATCAGCCGCCTCAAGCGCTGGCGGCTGGTGCGCGTGGTCGAGGCCGCGCCGGAGGGCGGGCTCGAGGTCGCGGGCGCCGGCGCCGAAGCGCGGGGATCCGGCGCGGCGGGTCCCGAGAGCGCAGCCGGTGAGGGGGTGCAGCCGTGATCCAGATGCAGACCTTCCTGGACGTCGCCGACAACACCGGCGCCAAGCGCGTCCAGTGCATCAAGGTGCTCGGCGGCACGCACCGCCGCTACGCGGGCCTGGGCGACATCATCGTCGCCTCGGTCAAGAAGGCGCTGCCCGGCTCCGAGGTCAAGCAGGGCACGATCGTCAAGGGCGTCGTCGTCCGCGTGCGCAAGAACACGCGCCGCGAGGACGGCAGCTACGTGCGCTTCGACCACAACGCCCTGGTCCTGATCGACGCCGACGGCAACCCGCGCGGGACGCGCATCTTCGGCGCCGTGGCGCGCGAGCTGCGCGAACGCAACTTCATGAAGATCATCTCGCTGGCCCAGGAGGTGGTCTGATGCACGTCAAGAAGGGTGACACGGTGCTCGTGATCTCGGGCAACGACAAGGGCCGCACTGGCCTGGTCAAGGAGGCGCTCCCCGCCAAGGAGCGGGTGATCGTCGAGGGGGTCAACCTGCGCTGGCGGCACAAGCGCCCGAGCCAGCAGAACCCCAAGGGCGAGCGGACGCAGATCGAGATGTCGATCCACGCCAGCAACGTCCGCCGCGTCGAAGGCGCCGGCGGCAAGAAGGCCGCCAAGAAGGCCGCCAAGGCGGTCGCCAAGGGGGTCGAAGGACGCGAGGGCAGCACCCCCGCCGCGCGCAAGGGCAGGACCAAGGCTGCTCCCGCTGCCGCGGCCAAGCCCGCGCGCAAGACCAAGTCCGCGAGCGAATCCGCGGCTCGGGAGGAGTGAGCATGGCCCGCCTCGAGGAGCGCTACCGCAGCGAAGTGCGCCCGAAGCTGAAGGAGCGCTTCGGGATCGCGAACGACCTGGCCGTGCCGCGGCTGGTCAAGGTCGTCGTGAACATGGGCGTCAAGGGCGCGGTCGAGAACAAGGCGCGCATCGACACCGCCGCGCGCGAGCTGGCCGCGATCACCGGCCAGCAGCCGACGGTGCGCCTCGCCAAGACCTCGATCTCGAGCTTCAAGCTGCGCGAGGGCATGCCGATCGGCTGCGCGGTCACCCTGCGCGGCAAGCGCATGTGGGAGTTCGCCGACCGCCTGATCAGCGTCGTGCTGCCCAGGATCCGCGACTTCCGCGGCGTGAAGGAAAAGCTCGACGGGCGCGGGAACTACAGCCTGGGGCTGTCGGAGCAGACCGTCTTCCCGGAGATCGAGCTGGACAAGATCGAGTTCACGCAAGGCATGGACATCACCTTCGTGACCACCGCCAAGAGCGACGAGCAGGGCTACTTCCTGCTCAAGGAGCTGGGGATGCCGTTCCAGAGCAAGGAGGCCGGCGCCGAGACCGGCCGCAAGCGGAGGCGCGCCGGCGCGCGCGCGAGCTAGGCCATGGCCAAGACCTCGTGGATCGTCAAGTGCTCGCGACCGCCGAAGTACAAGTCGCGGGCGTACACGCGCTGCGGCATCTGCGGCCGCTCGCGCGCCGTCTACCGCAAGTTCAAGGTCTGCCGCATCTGCCTGCGCGAGCGCGCGCTGCGCGGCGAGATCCCGGGCATGCGCAAGGCCTCCTGGTAGGGGAGTAGAGCCATGATGACCGACCCCATCGCCGACATGCTGACGCGGATCCGCAACGCGAACGCGATCGGCGCCAAGACCGCCCGGATGCCGGCCTCCACGCTCAAGGTCGGGATCGCCAACGTCCTCCAGGAGGAGGGCTTCATCCGCTCCTGGACCGTCGAGAAGGCCTCGCCCGCGAGCCGCCTGGTCATCGACTTGAAGTACGGACCCGACGGCGAGCGGGTGATCCGCCACATCGAGCGCGTCTCCAAGCCCGGCCGCCGTGTGTACGGCCAGGCGGCGAAGATCCCCGAGGTCCTGCGCGGCCTCGGCGTCTTCGTGCTCTCCACCCCGCGCGGCGTGATCTCGGACCGCACCGCGCGGCGCATCAACGCCGGCGGCGAGATCCTGGCCAAGGTCTACTGAGATGTCGCGCATCGGAAGAACCCCCGTCAGCGTGCCGGCCGGCGTGCAGGTCGAGCGCCAGGAAGGCCCCGGCGACGAGCGCCGCGTGCGCGTCAAGGGCCCGAAGGGCGAGCTCTCGCTGGCATTGCGCCCCGAGGTCGACGTGACGCTCTCCGGCCAGACCGTGCAGGTCGAGGCGCGCGCCGCCGGGCGCGAGGCGCGGGCCTTCCACGGCATGACGCGCGCGCTGCTCGCGAACATGGTGACCGGCGTCGCGCGCGGCTACGAGAAGTCGCTCGAGATCATCGGCGTCGGCTGGAACGCGGCGGTGCAAGGCCGCAAGGTCGTGCTCCAGGTCGGGTTCGCGCACCCGGTGGAGATCCCCCTGCCCGCCGGCGTCGACGCCGTGGCGCCCAACCCGACCAGCCTGGTGATCACCGGCATCGACAAGCAGGCGGTCGGCCAGGTGGCGGCGAAGATCCGCTCCGTGCGCCCGCCCGAGCCCTACAAGGGCAAGGGCGTGCGCTACACCGGCGAGAAGATCCGCGAGAAGGCCGGCAAGGCGGGAGGCAAGTGATGAACAAGCTCGACTCACGGGTTCGCCGCAAGAAGCGCATTCGCAAGAAGGTCGCCGGCAACACCGATCGTCCGCGCCTGACGGTGTTCCGCAGCGCGCGACACATCTACGCGCAGGTCATCGACGACACGAAGGGCATCACCCTCGCTGCTGCCTCCACGCTCACCGAGAGCGTCAAGGGGGGAGCGGGCGAGGCCGACAAGAGCGGAGCCGCGAAGCTCGTCGGCGCG
>DATKBQ010000121.1:0-5058 GCA_035546375.1 Planctomycetota bacterium
GGGGCTCACGGACCTGGCCGGGAACGCCCTGGCGCTGGTCCTACCGACGATTCCCTTCACCATCGATCCGAACGAGCCGACGATCGACAGCGGGGGCTTGTCGCTGGTCTTCGATTCGGTGGACGAGGACGGGAACGGTGCGCCCGAGCTGCGCGGGGGCTACCTGCAGGACCTCCTGCGCGGGACCATCCAGCCGCGGCCCGTGACGCGCTTCTCGGCGGTCGCGGACTCGAGCCAGCTCACCGTCGCCGCCATGGGGGCGCCGTTCGGCGTCATCGATCCCCTGTCGCGCTTCGGCAGCCGGCTGATGACGGTCTGGCGCTACCACGACCTGGGCTTCCCCTTGTTCGAGGAGCCCTACCTCAACATCGACGTCGAAGGCCTGTACTGGTCGCCGAGCATCCCCGCGCTGCAGTTCGACATCTTTCCCCAGTTCCAGATCGGCTTGGCGCACTCGAAGAAGCTGCCCGACGAGTTCGTCAACACCATGGCGATGCCGCCCGTGCCTTTGACGCCAGGCTCGGGCCTGAACGAGACCTTCGCCGACAACTTGGCCGAGCCGCTGGACGTGGTGCACCCCAAGCAGCTCGGATACATCATCCTGCCCTCGGACCTGCAGACCGCGTCCACCGGTCTCCTGATCGAGCCTTGGCCGCTCAACCGGAACGTCCCGCTGTCCCAGTTCCAGCGCTGGACGTGGCGCGACACCGCGAAAACGATGGTGGGCGGGCCCAACAGCTCGGGCGCGGACACCTTCATCATGGCAGCGCTCTGGCTGCCGCCCCTGAAGGCCTTCCCCGGCGCGTACGCCTCGGACAATGTCCCGACCCTGGCGCTGCCACTCCTGATGGATTTCCGCGCCTACCCCAGCGATTCCGCCAACGGCCTCAACGGGCTCCTCGCCGCCAATGCGAGCGTGTTCGCCCAGCCGTACTTCCGCGCCTTCTCCACGGGCGGGATCCTGCCGACGGGGATCCCGAAGAAGATCGATCCCGATCAGCAGACCATCGCGGTCGGGGGCCTGACCGGCGCCGGCGTCCCGACGCCGCCCCTCGACAACTCCTTCTATTACGGTCAAGCCGACTTCGTCGTGCGCGTGAGCCAGGTGCACTCGATCTGGCTCGACCTCACCAGCGCCTCCAACTTCGGCAGTGCGGTCGTCGAGCCCACGGTGGCGAGCCAACCCTCCGGCACCGGCGTCAGTGTCGCCTTCCGCGGCGCCACGGCGATGGCCCCGGCACCCACCGCTGGCCTGGATCCGTGGGAAAGCGGCCTGCAGATCGACCCCTACGGGAACGCGTACGCCACGATCGTGCCGAACACGGGCACCTTCACGCCCAACTTCGTGAACGCCGACCCGTCCTGGAAGAACACGCTGCAAGAGCTGAACGGCGCGCGCTTCGTGCAGGCTCGCATCACGATGGTCTCGAACGCCGAGAGCGGGGTCTCCCCCGAGCTTTCGGCCTTGGGGATCCCCTTCTTCAAGTGATCGCGGCGCACGCCCGCCGCCCGCGGGTGCGCTCGCTCGCCGGCCCCTTGCTTGCATGCCCCCTGCTCGCAGGTATCGGCGGGCTGGTCTTGCTGCCCGCGTCGTGCTCGCCGCGCGCCAGCGAGCCCGCCTTCTCGCGCCTCGTACAGATCAGGCCCGAGAACCGCAGCGGGCTCTACCTCAACGAGAAGCTGGTCATGCACTTCTCCGAGGCCCTGGACCCGACTTCGGTCCACGGGCTGTCGGTGCGCATCGTCGCCGAGGACGGCACGCCCGCGCGCGGCGCGCTCGAGCTGCGCGACGAGAGCCTCACCTTCGTGCCGGAACCGGTCCTCGCCCGCGACCTCTCCGACGGCGGCTACCGCCCGGCGACGCGCTACCTGGTCAAGCTCGCGGGGTTCCCGCGCGTGGAAGCCTTGCGCGGCCGCAGCGGCCGGCCCCTCGAATCGAGCCTGGAGTGGAGCTTCGAGACGGTCGACGTGCGCGAGCCGCGCTCCGGCTTCGTCTTCGAGGACCCCTCGCTGGGCGTCGGGCTGCCGGCGATCGTGGTGCGCACCCGGATCGCGCCCGGCGAGCCGATCGAGCTCGAGGGGGGCGAGCCCATCGACCCCTCGACCGTCGAGGGAGGAGACTTCGAGCTGCGGGCGAAGCAGCGCGCCGGCGCCGGAGGCGAGCCGCTGATGGCGCGGCTGGTGGAGAACTACGACAAGCGGGCCCTCCATCCGCGCGGCACGACGCGGCTCCTCCTGTGGCCCGAGCGGCTGCTGGAGCCTGGCACCTACTACCTGGTCCAGCACCACACCTCCTCGCTGCGCGACCTGGGCGGCAATCGCGTGCGCGTCTTCGGCCCCAAGCTGGGAACGGTGGAGATCGAGGTCGTGGCCGCCGACGGCTCCCCCTCGGGATCCTCGTACACCGAGCAGTTCATCAATCCCTCGAGGCGCTCGATCGAGGCGGTCCCCGACGCCGACGGCACCGCCCACTGGGAGCGCACCGGCCGCTGCAGCGTGCGCTGGCCCGCCGCGGCGGGCAGCGGAGAGCATGGCCCCGTCGCCCTGGGCGCGGACGAGCTCCGGCGCGACGTCCAGGCGACGAGGCTCGAGCTGGCGCAGGGCGACGCCTGCAGGCTCGACGGGGAGCCGGGAACGACCGTGCTGCGCGCCCAGGGCTCGATCCGGATTTCGGGCACGCTGGTCCGCGAGGGCAGCGCTGCCGGGGTGGATCCGATGCCACCGCTCGTCCCGCGCGCCGGCGAGCCGCGGGCCGAGCCGCCGCGCGAGAGCCTCAGCCGGTGGCTCGGGAAGGCGGTCTCGAGCCCGTCGGACCTGACCATCCTGATCGCCGGGGGAGACCTGGTGATCGACGGCAGGATCCGCACCACCGGCACGCTGCTGCTCGCGGCGGGAGGGCGCATCCGAGTGCAGCACGGGGACTCGTTGTACGCCGGCCGGCTGGTCGCCCTCGGCGACGGTGCCACCTCGCTCAGCTACCTCTCGCCGCAGGGCACGGCAGCGCGCCTTGCGGACGTCGCCTCGCTGGTCCTCGACGAGCCGCTCGTCAACCCGCTGGTCGCGCCGCTGAGCTTCGCCGTGCGCTCCGCGCCGATCCCCGAGCGCGGGAGCGCGGCGCGCTGGCACCCCTTCCCCGAGGTGGGCGCGTACTCCGGCGCAGGCCGGGCCTCCGTCCTCTACCAGGGCGAGTGCCCGGGCGATCCGCTGGTCGAGGACCCGGTGCAGCTCGGCGACTGCCCGACGCTGCGGCTCCTGGTCCGGCTCGAGGTCCGCCCCGACCCCGGCGCCCCCTGGGATCCCCCCTGGGTCGACTACGTCGAGCTGGCCTGGGAACCCTCGGGCGGGCGGGGAAGCCGGTGAGCTCGGGCCTTGCGAGCTCGCTGCCCCCCGAGTTCGCGGTGGTCTGGTGGCGCGCCTCCTGGTCCGTCCTGGGCCTGGTGGTGGGTTCCTTCCTGAACGTGGCGATCCACCGCCTGCCCCTGGAGGGGGAGAGCGTGACCCACCCCCGGCGCTCGCGCTGCCCGAGCTGCCGCCGCACGCTCACCTGGCGCGAGAACATCCCGCTCGTCTCGTGGGTCTACCAGCGCGGCCGCTGCGCGGGCTGCGGCTGGCGCATCCCCTGGCGCTATCCGCTGGTCGAGGTGCTCACGGCCCTGCTGTGGCTCGCGACCGCCTGGGTCACCCCGCCCCAGGACTGGGCCCTGCTGCTCGTGCGGCTGCTCGCGGTCTCGGGCCTGGTCGTCGCGACCTTCGTCGATTTCGAGCGCTACGAGATTCCCGACGAGATCTCGATCGGGGGCATGGTGCTCGCCCCGGTCGTCTCCCTGTGGGTGCCGCGCCTGCACGAGTGGACCTGGGTCGCGCGGCGCCTGAGCGAGGGTCCCGAGGTCAGCCGCTTCGGCGCGCTCGCCGGCTGCATCGCCGGGATGCTGGCGGGGGGCGGCGTTCTCTTGGCGATCGGATGGTTCGGCAAGCGCCTCTACGGGCGCGACGCGATGGGCCTGGGCGACGTGAAGCTCCTGGCCGGCGCCGGCGGGTTCATCGGCCCCGGAGGCGTGGTCCTGGCGCTGATGATCGCTTCGCTCGCGGCCTCGGTGGCCGGCATCGGCAACATCCTGCGCTTCCTGGCGCTCAGCCAAGCGCGCACGCGTGCCCGCGGCGGCCGGCGCTCGCTGCGGCGCTCGCTGCGCTCCGCGCGCGTCGCCGGAAGGTACGTGCCGTTCGGGCCCTACCTCGCCCTTGGAATCGTCGTCGCGCTCCTGTATTGGAGTTGGTTCAGGAGGCCGTACTAGCCCGCGCTTCCCAGGGCCGCGCGCGTGCGCGTCGAGGTGCGGGCGGGCCGCCACGGGGACTCGAGATCGGCGCGGCCGGGCCGCGCAGGGAAGGCGAACGATGACGAGCAAGCACTGGGAGAGGGCCCTCGGGGCCGGGGTCGTGGTCGCGGCGGCGCTCGCCGCCGGCTGCGCGAGCACGCAATACAAGGCCGTGCTCGACGAGCGCGAGCAGGAGAACCGCGCGCTGCGCGAGGAGCGCACCACGCTCAAGGGCGACATGCGCGACCTGCGCTACCAGAAGGAGTCGCTGGAGACGGCGCTGGCCGATGCCAACGCGCGGCTGCTCGAGCAGCCCCAGAAGCAGGCGGGCCAGGACTTCCCCGACCTCGATCAGGCCGGGGTGGCCTACGGCATGCGCGATGGGCACATGGTGCTGACCATCCCGACCGAGATCACCTTCCCCTCGGGCAAGGCCGAGCTGTCCAAGGGCGGCCGCAGCGCCCTCGCGGCGGTGGCCAAGATGCTCGAGCGCGAGTACCCCGGCGGCGAGTACTGGATCGAGGGCCACACCGACTCCGATCCGATCGTGAAGTCGAAGTACCCGACCAACCGCGACCTCTCACTGGCCCGCGCCATGGCGGTCCTGCACTACTTGGTGGAGGACGCGGGGCTCCGCGACGGCCAGTGCGTCGTCGCCGGATGGGGCGAGTACCGCCCCGTCGCCAACAACCAGAGCGCCGCCAACAAGGCGAAGAACCGGCGCGTCGAGATCGTCGTCTACGGG
>DATKBQ010000122.1:0-3339 GCA_035546375.1 Planctomycetota bacterium
CGAATCGAAGGGCGAGTGCGCGCGGCGAGCGGACGCGTGCTCCACGCCAAGCCGAGGGACGCGCCGCGCCTACGGCGCGGCTGCGCCACAGGCCGGCGAAGCGCCGGCGTGGCGCGAACCGCCTCGGCGCCGCGCCCGGGCGCAGCGCCCTGGCGGGCGCCTCAGCGCCCGGGCTAGTGCCTCGTCGCTCGGCCTGGCGCGGGCTCGGGCGGGCCGTGGAGCTCGATCCGGCTGCCGCCCAGGGCCTTGGCGCGGTACATCGCCTTGTCGGCCCGGCGCAGCAGGGTCTCGGGCGAGTCGCCGTCGCGCGGGTACAGCGCGATCCCGATGCTCGCGCCCGTGCTCAGCTCGCGGCCCTCGAAGGCGAGGGGTGCGCGCAGCGCGTCCAGGATCTTGCCGGCGACCATCCGCGCCTCCTGGGGCCCGCTGATGCCGGGCAGGATCACGGTGAACTCGTCGCCGCCCAGGCGCGCCACGGTGTCGCCGCCGCGCAGGACGCCGCGCAGGCGCTCGGAGGCCGCCCGTAAGAGCGCGTCGCCCGCGTGGTGGCCGAGGGAGTCGTTCACGTCCTTGAAGCCGTCGAGGTCCAGGTAGAGCAAGCCCAGCGCCTCGCGGTTGCGGCGCGCGTGGGCGATCTCGAGCGCCAGCCGGTCGGCGAGCGAGGTCCGGTTCGGAAGCCCGGTCAGCTCGTCGCGGAAGGCCATGCGGCGCATCGCCTCCTCGTGCTCGCGCCGCTCGGTGACGTCGCGGAAGACGATCACCTGGCCGTAGATGGCCCCGCTCGCGCCGCGGATCGGCGCACGCGACTCCTCGATCGGGATCCGGCGCCCGTCGCGCGCGCACAAGAGGCGCCGCAGCGGCTCGTCGCCCTGGCGTTCGACCAGCTCGAGGATCGGCGGCAGCGCCGCGGCGTCGGGCAGCGTGCGCAGGATGCTGTCCAGGTCGGCCCCGAGCGACTCGTCCTGCGAGCGGCCCGTCAGCCTCTCCGCGACCGCGTTCATGAAGCTGATGCGGCCCTCCACGTCGGTCGTGATCACGGCGTCGGCGATCGAGTAGAGCGTCGTCGTAGCCGCCTCGCGCGTCTTGTACAGCTCGCGGAAGATCCGCAGGCGCATCAGACCTAGGCTGGTGATCACCAGGATGCTGAAGATCGCCGCGGCCCGGTTGGTGCCGATCAGGTAGCGCGGATCGGCTTCCGAGGGCGGGCCGCCGTAGAGGCCGATCAGGGCCAGCAGGCAGCAGAGCAGGGCCAGGCCGAGCGTGAAGCGCCGGTTGCCGAGCCAGAGGCTGATCAAGACCGGGATCGCGTAGAGCGAGCTGAGGGCGATGATCTTCGGCTGCAGGTAGTCGGTGACGAAGATCGCCGCGACCAGCACGAGCACCGCCTGGATCACCAGCGCGGGGTGGCGCTGGAAGCCGCCGATCGACTCCTCCCACTGCGCGGGCACCAGCGGTCGGCGCGCGGATCGATTCCCCTGGTCTTGCCTCACGGGCCTTCTCTCCAGCTCTTCGCTCCGAGGCGGGCTGTCCCATAGGAATAGCCCGCGCGCTGGCCAAGTCGAGGCCCAGGAATCCCGGCCGGGCGCGCCCGTTCCGGATGCCCCCGGCCGGCCCTGCGGCGCGGGAAGGGTGCGCAGGGCGGGGTTATAGTGGCCCCTCACCATCCGCCCGCCGCGCTCGGCCCGAGCGCACCATCCCGCGCCCATGCAGACCCTGTCCAAGCCCAGCTTCGAGGCCCTGAGCCAGAACTTCCGCCACTGGGAGAAGATCGGCGACCTGATCGACCAGTGCATCGACTTGATGCTCAACCTGCGCCAGAGCGGCCACCCGGGCGGCTCGCGCTCGAAGGTGCCGCTCCTCGTCGCCTCGACCCTGGGAGCGGGGATGCGCTGGGACCTGCGCCGTCCCGAGGCCGCCTTCGCCGACCGCTTCGTGCTCGTCGCCGGGCACTGCAATCCGGTCGTGTACGCGATGCTCGCGGTCTACAACGAGGCGCTGCGGCTGCGCCACCGCGCGAGCGGCGACCGGCGCTTCCTCGTGCCCAAGGCCGAGGAGCGCGCGCTCTTCTGGGAGGACCTCCTGTGGCTGCGCCACAACAAGGGCCTGCCCGGCCACGCCGAGATGGAGGGCAAGACGCTCTTCTTCAAGTTCAACACCGGCCCGTCGGGACACGGCGCGCCGGCCGCGCTCGGCGAGGCGATGGCGCTCAAGCACGCCGGCGCGGGCGAGGTCAAGGTGTTCGCCATGGAGGGCGAGGGCGGCCACTCCGCCGGCGCGCACCACGAGGTCAAGAACTCGGCCTGGGGACTCGGGCTCGACAACCTCGTCTACCTCTTCGACTGGAACGACCACGGGATCGACTCGTTCGCCAACTCCGAGGTCGTCCACGGCACGCCGCGCGAGTGGTTCGAGCACTACGGCTGGCGCGTCGCCGGCACCGAGCAGGGCGAGAGCTACCCCGAGATCACCCGGGCGCTCTTGGAGATCGTGCACGCCGACGAGACCGGCGGGCGGCCGGGCGTGGTGTGGGTCAGGACGCGCAAGGGGCGCGGGTACCACAAGTTCGACGCGGCCTCCCACGGCTCGGCGCACAAGCGCAACTCCGAGCTCTTCTGGCGCTGCCGCGCGGACTTCCAGGACAAGTACGGCGTGCGCTTCGAGGGCTTCGGCGACACGAACGACCCGGGCGAGGCGGCCTGCCGCGAGCAGACCAAGGCCTGGTTCGACAGCGCCTTCTCGATCCTGCGCGAGGATCCGGAGCTCGTCGAGTACCTCTCCGACACGCTGGTGGAGCTGGGCGAGTCGGTGCCGGAGCAGGTCGACGGCTTCAAGCTCGATCCGGCGCGCAACATGGCCGAGGACCGCTCGTGGCTCGCGCTCGAGCGCCTGCCCGAGGCGCTCTTCGTGGCGCCGGGGACGAGCACCGCGAACAAGAACGCGTTCTCGAGCTTCGGCGCGTGGGTCAACTCGCTGGCCAAGGAGCGCATGGAGCGGCCGCTGGTGCTCGCCTGCTCGGCGGACCTCGCCGACTCCACGGGGATCTCCGGCTTCGCGAAGGGCTCCGGCGACATGCCGAACGTCGGCTGGTACGAACGCGTCAAGAACCCCGACGGGTCGCTCCTGCCGCAACAGATCACCGAGTTCACGAACTCGGGCCTGACCGTCGGCCTCGCTACGGTCAACATGTCCGCCGAGCCGGAGCGCGAGTTCCTCGGCTACTGGGGCGCGTGCTCGACCTACGGCTCGTTCTCGTACCTCAAGTACGGCCTGATGCGGCTCTTCAGCCAGCTCGCGCAGGACTGCCCGCTGCGCGTCGGCAAGGCGATCTGGGTGGTCGGC
>DATKBQ010000123.1:0-5846 GCA_035546375.1 Planctomycetota bacterium
CGGCGCCCCGTCAGGAGGCCCTCCGCGGATTTGTCCCCAATCAAACGCAAGGCGCGCGACCAAGCTGCCATCAAGCACGCTCGCCCGTGCAACCCCTCGCGCCGATACCTTTGATTCGGGGAACATCTCGACCGCGCCTCCCAGCCGTGCATGAGCGAGGTAGCGCGCTCTCATTGGTTCGTCGCGGCGGCTCGATCGCGCGGGACCCGGCAAACGCGGGCGCGCCCTAGAGATCGAGCACGTGCGTCTCGCCCGCCGAGAGCGCCAGCTCGCGAGTCGTGCGGAAGTACGGGGGCCGCTGGTAGGTGTGGGAACCGTCCGGCAAGGGCACCCTCACCAGCTCCGTCTCGGCGTCGAGGAGCTCGAAGCTCATCCGGTGACGGCCCGCGATCAGCCCCTTGACCCAGAGCTCACCTGCGCGCGCACCTCGGAGCTGCGCTTCACCGACCAGCGCTCCTCGTTCGAACGCGAAGTACACCGTCTGCGCCGGCCGCCCCCCATCGAGGGAGTCGAGCTGTAGGCTCGCGTGACCGTCTCGGGGCAAGCTCACGCCGCCGGGCACCCGCAAGGTCACTCCCGCGAAGTCGAAGCGGATCGACGACCCACCGCGCCTGGCCCGCGCGACATGGAGTCTCCGGGCCGCCGCGGTGGGTCGTTCGCGAGCGCAGGAGTGCTGCTAGTGGATCGTGAAGTTGCCGCCGGCGAGCGGGAACCAGAACTCGGGCGGCGGCGGGCCGAGCGGAGGGGGCAGGCTCAGGACCTGCGCGAGGGAGAAGGAGGGTGGGATGCCGGAGGCGCTGATCGCCTTGTCGGGAGCGCCGCCGCTGCCGTTGTCCTGGATGAGCAGGAACGTCTGGCTGCCCAGGAAGGTCGGCGGGGTGTTGAACGTATCGACGATCAAGCCCGCCACGGCCAGCTCGTCGCCGACGTACTGGTACTCGGTCACCACGAAACGGAACCAGGAGATGCCGCTCGCGCTGTGCAGGGTGCTCCGGCCATGACCGTTGAGCGAGCCGTCGGGCAGCTCGACCAGGGAGATCTGGAAGCCGACGGTTCCGGCCGGGATCTCCCACTTCCCGTGTCCAGTGACGATGGGGTGGCCCGCGACGGGGCTCGGCGACGCTGCGCCGAGCAGGAGGGCAGCCGAGAGGGCCGCGGTCAGTGAGACGGTGCTTGCGAGTTTCGACATGGCAGGTGCTCCATTCGGGCCAGCGCGAGTGTTGCGCGGCTGCTTCGGGTGGTGACGGCCCGTGGGCCGCTCAGGTAGGTTGGTTTCGATCGCGGACCCAGGACGGCATTCCGTGCGCGGGTCCAGACTCGATCCAGCCCTTCATCCCGAAAGGGGCGCGGCGGCCCGACAGAGATTCCGCAAATTCAGCGATTCCCTTGCCGCAACAGCGTCGTCATCTGGCGAGCGATGGCTACGCCTCGGCGCGAACGTCGGGGAACACGAGCGCGGGCCCGAGTGCGCCACTTCTCCGAGGACAGCACCTCTCGCCCGGGAACGCCAGCTCGCCGCGCGGGAGGCCCGGCGTCGGCTGGAGTCGAGATCGCAAGTGCGCGCAGGCCGTGCCCGAGGCGCGAGCGCCCGTCGACTCCCAGCCTGCCTCCAAGAGGCGGCGTCCGCGCTGGGCTGCGCGGTCAGTTCCCGCCCGACTTGAGCGAGACCTTGGGCACGTCGCTCAAGTACTCGACGTCCTTGCTGTCGAGCGTGATCCGCGCGCCTTGCTCGGTGACCAACGTCGTCTTCGACTCGTCCTTCGAGATCACCTTGCCGTAGAACACGCCACCCGGCGTCTTCACGCGCACGCGCTCGAGGCCGACCATCGCCTCCGATCCAGGCGCCCCGAGCGCCGGCGTGCCCGGCCCGCCCTCGATCTGCTCCATGCGGTCCACTCGCGCTCCGGGCAGGCCCATGCGCCCGTACTGGGTATCGAGCCACACGTGGCCCTCGCCCACCGCATAGAGGCGGCCCTCGAAGATCTCCTTCGTTTTCAGCACGAGGCGCACGCGGCCGACCATCGGCGTGAGCACCTTGGTCGGGGAGCCGATGGCGTCGAACGGGATCGCGTTGCGGGTCCAGACGCTGGAGAGGTCCTGCTGGCTCGCGAGCTTCAGCGAGACGCCCGACCCGGTGGGCTGGAGCACCTCCTCGGTGCTCAGGCGGCTCGTGCGTTCGGCGCGGCCGGCGCGTGCGATGGCCGACGGTGCCTGCGCGGCCTCGCGCGAGGCTTCCGAGCCCGTCGATCCGGGCGGAGCTTCCGGCCCGAACATGCCCTCGCCGAGCGGAGGCATCTCCTGCGCATCGCTCGGGCGGCTGCCGGCGAGCGCCAAGAGCTGATCGAAGGCCGAAGTGGGCGCGCTGCGCGCATCGGTCATGGCCTGCTCGGCCGGCGGAGCGGCGGGGTTGGGTCCTGAGAGGATCGCGCTCAAGGCCTCGAGGCCACGGCGCGAGGTCGCGCTCGATCCCGGGTCCGCGGGCGACGTGGCGACCGCACCGCTCTCCGGCGCGGCTTGCGCGGCCTGTGCCAGCTCTGCGGGCGGCTCGGCCGGGCCTGCGCCCGCGCCGTTGGCCGAGTCCTGCACGGGCTCGGCATCTTGCACCGCAACCGAAGCGCCTTCGGCGGGAGCGGGCGAGCTCTGCGCGAGCTCCACGGCAAGCGGCGCGCCCTCGGGGGGAGCCGGCGAGCCCGGCGCGAGCTCCGCGGCGGGCGCGGTCTCCGGCTCGATCGACTGCACCTGCGCGAGCTGCTCCGGCGGCGCGATTGCAGGGGCCTCGCCACCCGAGGGATCCGCGGCGATCCGCTCCGCGGGCTCGGCCGCACTCTCTCCGGCAAGCGGCTCGCTCGCCGGCGCGAGACCTGCGTCGGGCGCCGGCGGCTGTGCCGGCGACAGCTCGGCGAGCGCCGGCACCTCACCCTGCGAGTCCGCGATGCTCGGCATCGACTCCGTCGAAGGCTCCAGGGCACTCGAGCTGTCCCCCCAGTCGAGGGCCTTCATGCCGAGCTCGCCCCCATCCGGCGGGAACATCCCCTCCTCGCCTCCGCCGAAAGCGTCCCTCAGGGCGTCGGCTTCGGGCGGCGGCTCGAGGCGCTCCGTGTCGATCCACACCGGCGCGGGTCCCTGCGCCAGCGGCATGGGCACGGCGTCGCGCCTGCCCGGCGCGCGGGGCTCGGCCTGGGGCGCCATTCCCTCGGGCTCGGCGGAGGGCATCGTCCGCTCGCGCACGGCGGCGTCGCTCGGGCGCGAGCTCAAGGCCAGCGCCGGCTCGTAGCGCGGCGTCGGGTTGGACTCGGGCGAGAGCGGCACGCTCGTCTTGCTCGTGGCGCTCGAGCCGAGGATCTGCCAGCCGGTGAAGCCCACCGCACCCACCGCGATCACGGCGGCGGCGCGCAGTGCGACCTTGCGCTTGCCGCTGCGCCGCTGGGCCTCGACCCACGAGGCCTGGATCGGCGGCGCGGGCACGAACGCGTCGAGCTCGGCCTCCACGTCCGCTTCCTCCGGCTCCTGCACGGGCGCCGGCGCCTCGATGGGCGCTTCCGAAGCGTCCCCCGGAGCATCGAGGAGCCAGCTCCCCTCGCCCCGGGTCTCCTCGGGGCTCGTCTCGGCGGGCGCGGGCGGGGTGCCCAGCTCCTGGCCGAGGCCGAGGAAGTCCACCGCCCCCTCGCGCGCCTGCCAGCCCTGCGAGAGCACGCCCGGCGTCGCCTGGCGGGCGTGGTTGGCCGGCCGGTTCCCGACGAGCCCGCCTTCCCCTTGCGGCGCGGGCGGGATGGCCTCCCACGTGGCTCCTTCGTTGTCGTGCATGGTCGCCGTGCTCCGCGCCCCCGCAGGAGCGCGCCGGGCACGCGGGTGCCCTTCAAACGTCGATGTCCTGCCCTGGGGGCTACTGCGGGGCTTATCGGCACCTCGGCCCGTGCAGCCCAAGTGCCCGCGGGCCGGCTTCCGCCGGGGCGGGATTTGGCGTACACCCCCTGCATGCGGCCCGCGAGGATCCCGCGCGAGCGCGCCGCGGCGCTGTGCGCGCTCGCGATCGCCTTCCCCGCCGCGCAGCAGCCGGCCGAGCCGCAGGCCCCGCGCCACCCTTCGCAGCCGGCCCTCGAGCTCGAGGATGCCGTCGCCGCGCTGGTGCGCCCCGAGCGGGCGCAGGCGCGGGTGCGCGAGCTGGTGGCGCTCGGCCCGCGCATGGGCGGGACCGAGTCCGGCCGGCGCGCGGCGGAGTGGACCGAGCGGATGTTCGCGTCGGCCGGCCTCGAGGTGCGCGTGCTCGAGGATCCGCCGGGGTGGTGCCACGAGGAGACCTCGTGGAGCGTGAGCGCGCTTCGGGAGGGCGCGGAGCCGCGCAAGCTCGAGAGCGCCTGGCCCTACGGGTTCTCGCCGACAGCGAGCGGCCGCGCCGGCTTGGGCCTCGAGCCGGCGCCGGGCGGCGCGCTGCTCGCTGCGCGGGCACCGCGCACCGCAGGCGAGGGCGCGGCGCCCGCCGTGGTGCTCGTGGACGGCGCCACGACGCTCGACGGCAGCTATCCCGTGATCGGCCACCTGCGCGAGGGCGACTCGAACCCCGCGCCGGTCTTCGGGCTCTCGCGGGCCGAGGGCGGGCTCCTGCGCGGCTGGCTCGCCGAGGGGACCGCGGTCGAGATCGAGTTCGCGCTCGAGGCGAGGATCGTCCGCGCCGCCCCGCTCACCGTGGTCGCGCGGATCCCCGCGCGCGGCGCGAACGGCGAGGCGCAAGGCTGGACGGCGGAGCACCTGCTGTTCTGCGCCCACGGCGACTCCGACGCCGGCGGCCCGGGCGCGGACGACAACGCGAGCGGCATCGCGGTGGTGGCCGAGATCGCCTGCGCCTGGAGCGAGGCGATCCGCCGGGGGATCTTGCCGCCGCCGCGGCGCGAGGTGCGCTTCGCGGTCTGGGGCGCGGAGATCCGATCGAGCCGGGCGTACCTCGAGCGCGCGGACCCGCTCGGCGCGCCGCTGGCGGTGATCAACTACGACCAGGCCGGGTTCGGCTCCGGCGCCGACCAGGTGAACGTCGAGCCCGACGACCTGCCCGCGAACGAGCGGCTCGTGCGCACGCTCGCGGCGGTCTTCGCCGAGCACGCCGGCGAGGAGGGCTTCCCCGCGCGCTGGGCGACGAACAAGAGCCTGGGCGGCACCGATTCGTACGTCTTCAGCGGCTCGCAGCTCTTCCGCGAGCGCTCGCGACCCGCGGTCACCGTCTTCTCCAGCGCCTGGGGCCGCCCCGACGAGCACCCGCGGACGCCGGGCATGCCCGGCGAGTCCTGGAGCGACCGCGAGCTGGTCTCGGTCGACTACGACCTCTACTACCACTCCGCCGGCGACATCCCCGAGAACACGACCGACCGCGAGCCCTGGAACATGGCTTGGTGCGCGCGCGCGGGCTTGCTCGGCGCGCTGCGCTACCTGGAGCTCTTGGAGTAGCGCGTGGGCGGATCGAGCGAGTCCAGCGAGTACGTCGACTCGGGGGTGCTCGAGTGGCGCGCGAGCGCGCACGAGGGCGTCACCTGGAAGAAGCTCGAGTTCGACCGCGCGAGCGGCCGCTCGGCCGTGCTCCTGCGCTTCGCGCCGGGTGCGAGCTACGCCGCGCACCGCCATCCCCGTGGTGAGCGCTACCTGGTGCTCGAGGGCAGCCTCGAGGACGGCGGGCGGAGCTGGGGCGCGGGGACGTGGGTGCGCCACGGGCCGGGGAGCGCGCACCGGCCGGGCTCGCGCGAGGGGTGCATCTTGCTGGTGCTCTTGGATGCGCCGATCGAGGAGTTGGGGGGCGGCTGAGCTCGGGAGCGATGCGCGTCGCGTCTCGAGCCGACGCTCAGAGCGGGGGGCTTCACCCC